>JAUVCY010000148.1 GCA_030595585.1 Thermoplasmatota archaeon | reverse complement strand
CGATCGAAAATTCGATCAAGGGTGTCCACCTCTATGAATCCGCGGATATCAATATATCTCATTGTCTCATGAATGATGTTGAAAACGGAATTTACTCTTGTTATGTGGATAGATTGGACCTGGAAGATCTCAAGATTTCAGGAGGTTCATTCGGCATTGATATTTTAAGATCAAACAATATAAACATATCCGATTCGATGTTCAAAGCCCAGAACGATATTGGCATTCTTTTAAGGGTTGTAAGTGATTCCGAGATCCAGGGTAACTTCTTCATCAACTGCACTGTTGGAACCCAGATGCGGGACAGAGTTTTCGACTCCGCAATACATGACAATGTCTTCTACAAGTGCGCGGGACCAGGACTCAAGATGGGTGGGGATAGCGACAGTGATACCACCCGTGGTAACATGATCTACCGGAACCTGTTTCTCTTCAATAACGGCTCCACAGAAACAAACGATCCTCTGAAGATGCAGGCAATGGACAACACCGAGGAAAACTACTGGAACTCAACCGACCAAGTTGGAAACTACTGGTCCGACTGGACCGGGCCGGATATCGATGGAGATGGGATTGTCGACGTTCCCAAGGAGATCCTATTTGGTGGAGGAAGTGATTTCCACCCTCTTGTTGAAATGCCATTGGTGCTGACCAGCCAGCCCGAATATTTCGGGGGGGAAGGAGGCAATGGTTGGGTAAATCTCACATGGGAGGAACCATTCGAGGATGTACTGGGAGATGGACACACCTATGAGATCTACAGGTCAACCCCCGGAACGGACTTTGTCCTGATGAGGGAGGCGGGAGAGGATGAAAGATGGTTCAACGATTCCATTGTAATTAACGGTCTTGAATATCTTTATTACATGATCTCCATCAACGTGGTTGGAAGGAGTGAACCGACCCATGTCCTATCGTTCACACCTGATGGTGACCCACCCTATATCGTATCATTATACCCGGAAGAAGGTGCCATGATCAACTCGACCAATATCACCGTGAGATGGAGTGTCAAAGATTTCCATTCCGGGGTGAATACTATAGAGGTGAGGATAAACCAAGGGCAGTGGATCGATGTGACCGAAGCGGAGCTCTACTCATTCTCAGATCTCACGGATGGGCCCCACACAATAGAGCTAAGGGCATTTGACCATACAGGAAACAGCATCCTTCTTTCACACAATATTACAATAGATACGACACCTCCCGAGATCGAAATCTTCTGGCCCTCTGGCAGCAGATATTTCAGGTTCAAGGATGTTGAGATCGGCTGGAACTGTACCGATCTGCTGTCGGGGGTCAACGGGGCATGGGTGAGGATCGATGAACATAGATGGGTGGAATTCGGGCCTGATCTCCAGAATACTTTCTTTGACCTTACCCACGGGGAACACAGAGTGGTTGTCAGATCGGTTGATGGAGCAGGGAACTTCTTTGAGGTCGAAGAGTTTTTCGAGGTGGACCTGGTGCCACCAACCCTGAGGATCATACACCCAGTTCAGGGATATATCACAAACACGAACGATATCGATATCATCTGGGATTTTGAGGACGATGGTACGGGAGTGGTTGAAATAGTGTGCGAGATAGATGGAGAGTTCGCTTTCAACGCCTCCTGGACTGACACGGCCCACACCGTTTCCCTGAGTGAGGGGGGCCATATTATCGAAATAACTGCCCTGGACCGAGCCAGAAACCATTTCACGTCCCATGTGGAAATCCGGATCGACACGACCCTCTCCACCATAACATCCAATCTACCCGTGGGAAACATGGTTGACATCGCATCTTCGGCCTGGGTCACTTTCTCGGAGGCAATGGACCACGAGAACACCACCATTGGGATCCAGGGGGTTTCCGGAAACATCTCATGGGAGGGAGATACCATATATTTCGTCCCCTCGGAGCCACTACAAAGCGGAAAGGAGTTTAATGTAATCGTTACCGGGGAAGATCTGGCAGGGAACCTTATGGAATATTCATGGCAGTTCCAAACGGAGGGGGTGGAAAACGAGATCGACGATGATGGGAACGATAAGACCGATCACACAGTTGCAATCATCGTATCTTTGATCGGTATGTTCCTGTTCATATTGATTGCCGTATACGTAGTGATGAAAAGAAGGAAAAAGCCCGAGGATCAGATCGAGGGATCCGAGGAATGAGGAGAAACAAAAACACTCCTGAAATGTGGCATTCCAATTCATTTGTATGATCAAAATTACAGATAGGAACAGATCAATTTGATCCAACCTCGAGGAAGGAACCAGTAAGCCCAGATCACCTGATATGGTCCAGGCTGAAGGAACCCCGCAGGTCGAAGTTCCTGTCCGAGAAGCTGTATTCGATCCACGCCCTGCTCATTACGTCCCCACCACCCTCCAGCCTCAGATGATACTTCAGGTCCTCCAATTTGAAGTCGATGAAACCGGACATAACGTGTTTCATCGTCTGTATAACAGATGGATCATGCATACCGTGGTCAACGATGTTGATCGAGGTGCAGCCGTACCTCTTGTTCTTGGCGTTGAGCACCTGGAAGAAGCGGAACACGTGGAGCGGCTCGATATACGTTAGAAGGGTCGACAGCGAGAAGAACACCATCCTGTGGTGTTTGTGCTTCTTTATTATCTCCTCCTGGAACGTCTCCATCGCGGTCTGGAGCGCATCCAGGTCGGTGGTCTTCTCCACGTAGATCGTATTTGGATATTCTCCCTTGAGCCCCATGGACCTTGAGTACAGGTCTATGTACTTCATCAAGCCTCTTTCCTCGTAGGCATCCACCTTGGGTATGATATTGCGTAGCTGGTTCTTTATCTCCTCCGGCGTATGCTGAGTGGTGACGTATATCACCGGAATACCCTTCTTGAGGCCCTCGGCGATGAACAGGTTGGTGAACGTCCTTCTACCAGAATATGCGGGGCCGAACAGCAGGAAATTGGATGAGTGCGGGAGGCCGCCGTAACAGAGGTCGTCAAACCTCCTTATGCCCGTACGGACCTTGTCCGTATCCTGTGCGGATTCCACCGCCATCTCCATGGTGATCTCCTTGTCCACCATCTTCCCCTCCATGTCCCGGAGCTCCCTCTCCTTCCGCCTGAGGTAATCCTCCTTCTCCCTGAACTTCAGCTCCAGGTCGCGAAGCTGTTTCTGCCTGTTGGCCAGCTCCTCTCCCATTTCAGCGGCCTGGGAACCGTCCTTCATGGACCTCATCGATTTCACCTGCTGATCGATCTGTTTCCTCTCCTTGATCATCAGCTCCTGGCGTCTGGCAAGCCTCTCCTCTGAGAACGCCAGCTCGTTGACCCTGTCCTTGAGCTCCCGCTCCAGGATCTTCACCCGCAGCTTGTCGGACTCCAGCAGGTCGCCCGTGTTCTCCAGGTCCTCGTTCCGCCCCCTGAGCCGGTCAACCTCCCTCGCCAGTTCATCTATCTTGTTCTGGTAGTTCCCCTCCATGACCAGGAACCGCTTCTTGTACTGCTCATCGATCTCCGTGCGGACCTGCCGGGTGTCTCCGGAGGAGGCCACCCCGTCATCCTTCATCTTGATGAGGTCCTCCTTGAATTTGAGCTCCTGTTCCAGGTCCTTGATCTTCTGCTCCTTATCCTGAAGGCCCCGCATGAAATCGGTGACCTCCTTCTGCTTGTTCCTGATGTTGCTCTCAAGATCGCGGAGCTTCTTCTCCCTCTCCTGGAGAGATGCCAATATCTCACCGCTCCCCTCATCCTCCCCTCCGCTCGCAGCTGGCGGCCTGCTCCTGAGGTCCTCAAGTTCCTGGTTCTTTTCGTGAAGCTGTTCATTGAGGCTCTGGACCTGCGCTTTGAGCGCCTCATCAGCAGCGGCCCCGACGGTTCCTCCGTCTGCCGCTGGCCGATCCCTGAGCTCCACCATCTCCTGATCCTTATCCTGAAGCTGTTTCTTGAGGCTCTCCACCTCCTCCTTCAGGCCGGTCTCATCTATGGCCTCCGGGATCTCCTCGCACTTCTTCTGTATCTCCATCTCCCTTGCCTGGAATGTGAGGAATTCAAGTACGGCGGTGGTCTCCAGCTCCTGCTGCTGTATCCTCAGCTCCTCCTGTCTCCTGTTGACCTTCTGTTCGATATCCTGCAGGCTCTTGTCCTTATCGTTTATCTGGTTGATCTTCTTCTCAAGGCGCCCCTCGCTCTGTCTGAGCTGTTCCTCCATCCCGATGAGAAGATGCTCCTTGGCCTTGAGGTCCTTCTTCAGATTGGAGAGCATCCCTGTGATCGCCTCGATCTCCTTCATTCCCCTGAGGATCTCACTTTTAACAGTGGGTTTCGTGGCCATGATCAATTCCAGCCCAGCAAGGTCTTTCTTCCCATTTGTCCGGCTATCGGATAAAACCGGATATACCAATAGAATATAATTACTTTATACTTCCCGAGATTAAATGGATACTGCTATCTCCCGATCAACCCATTGCGGTAGTTATTTATCCGCATATATAGGTTCCCTTTCATGGTCGTGTTGACTATCGGTGGACCTCCCGGATCGGGTACGACCACCGTCTGCAGGATATTGGAAGAGCGATTAGAAGCCAGATACGTCTATGCCGGAGATATCTTCAGGAAGACCGCCGAGAACAAGGGGCTCACCCTGGCCCAGTTCGGAAAGATGTGTGAGGAGGACCCCATCTGGGATCAGGCTCTGGACGGCGAGATGATCCAGATCGCCATGGATGGGGATGTGATCCTGGAGGGGAGGATGACGGGGCCCATGTGCAAGATCGAAGGTGTGGCCTCCTTCAGGGTGTATATCGATGCAGATCGTGAGGTCCGTGCAATGAGGGTGATGGAGAGGGACGGAGGTGAGCTGGAGGAGGTCATGGAGTCAATGAGGGACAGGGAGGAGAGCGAGGCTCTCCGTTACAAGAACATCTATGCCGTGGACCCACGTGACAGCGTCTGGTACGATATGGTGATCGACTCATCCAACCTGACACCCGAGGAGATCGCAGATCGGGTAATGAGGACCGCACTTGAGGTGGGGGACCCGATTTGAGGGATGGAAAGGTAAAGAGGTTCCTGTTTGGATTGATGGGTGATGCGGTCACGACGGCGACCGTTCTATTGTTCGTGGTGTCCTTCACCCTGATCATCGGAGGCCTCCTGATATTCTTGAACTTTTACCCCATGGGGGATCTTTTCTGGTTTGTGGGGGCGATGCTCTCCCTCATGATGATCCCCGTCATCGTTATCATCGGGGTCCTGAACTACAGGATATTCTACAAGTTGATGATCACAAGGGGGAGGGGGCCCTTCAAGTATCTAAAAAAAGATGTTGCTGACCCCAGAACCCTGTCCCATGGAGATAGGATCTCGTTCATCCTTCAGAAGTTCACCTCCCTCGGCATAGCGCTCGTTCTGTTCTGTATCTTTATAATAATCGCCTCGCTTTTCATCGGACTTGGAAATACCTTTCAAGACTTCAAATTCTTTTTCTGGACAGTCTCATTCCCGTTCGTCGTTCTGACCATCACCCTGCCCGCCATAGCCTGGCTCTCATTCGCATATGCTTTCGACCCCTACGAACCCGAACCGAGG
>JAUVCY010000223.1 GCA_030595585.1 Thermoplasmatota archaeon | reverse complement strand
CCTCTTGACCGCTGCTATCAGGGAGCCGTTCCTTCCGATCACCCTGGGGACCAGGGACGGCATTATGGCCATGACCTGGCCGGAGCTCAGCTTCCGAAGGCCAGGACCCTTCATGGTCAGGTCCACCCTCCCGATATCGTCAACCTCCTTTACCTTGAGATAGGCGACGTCTCCGACGTTCATGTACTCCCCTGTCCTTCCAAAATCAACGGTCCAGGGGGTGTCGCTTGTGTGGAGCCGGGCACCCTGTGGCGTGCTGATATCGAAGAACCACCTCGATGGGGTGTGGTCCTTCACGATCCCGATCAGGAAATCCCCCTTTCCAGGCAGATACCTCCCCTTCATCGGGATGACATGGACGGATCGGTCGGAACGGATGAGAATCCCCATCTGTGTGGCGATCAGATCTCCTTCCTCCGCCATCACCCCGTTCCCCGTTCTCAACGGCCCCGCACGCCCTACCCTGTCGCCGGGCAGCACGAGGTCCCCGCTGGACCTGTCATGGGTTATGTCATCATCCTGGGCCCTCATCATCATCCCCACCTCTCCGGACCGCCGGGCACGCTCCGCCCGGATCATTGATCCTTCTTTCTATTGTCGCCAATAAGCTTGGTCTCGGCCTCGCCGTGGGTTCTGGAGTTCAACATATCGAAGAACTCTATCTGCATCCCTGCGGGTATCTCGACCACACAGATCCACTCTCCAGTGGTCGCCCACTCCTCCCTCAGGACCTTGCCGAAACCCCTGACCTCCCCCACCAGTTTCCCGTAATGGGCTCCAGAGACCTTCACGGCGATCTGCGACATCTCCATTCGTATGGGAAGTATCTTCCTGAGGGCCTTCAGGGCCTCGTTCACCTGGATCTCGGCCGTCTTGAACGGGTCCACATTGAAACGGATCTCGTCCATTGCCAGCTCGATCCGGGTGGTGGGATGAGGGGTCCTGGTAACGGGATTGATGCAGTTTCTGGTGATGATGGTCACGATCTGCTTCCTCTTCTCCTCCTGCATCCTCTTTCTCTGTTCGGTGGTGAGCTGTATCTCTCCCTTTTCGATGATTATCGTGGCGACCTCGGCAACGTCCGAAGTGGAGAAGGATTTCGTGAGCAGTTCCGATGAGGCGCGATCCCCTTTGTGCGCGTCCTTGAAGATATCCTCCACCGCAAGGACGTCTGCGATAAGGGCATTCTCGTCCCCTTCCCTCATCTTCTGGGCGAGGTCAGGGTCCACAAGTATCTCAAACCTCTCACCGCTACGGTCGAGCCTAGCGATCACCGCGTCATCCAGGGAAACCATCGTTCTGCCTCATGTCAACTATTTCTTGTTCTGTTCCTTCACGTACTTGATTACCTTTTTAACGTCCATCTTGCTGAACGGCTGGTTCTTCTTCACCACTCCGATCTCGATCGCCATGGTGTTCAGGCTGCTCTCATCTGTCGCCGCCAGAAGTGCGCTCAAACCGAGGTTGATCGTCTGGTCCATGGACAATGAGCTCCTGTACTTCTCCTCGAAGATCTCCATGACCGTCGATCTGCCGGAGCCGATGGACCCCGCCTTGTAGGACATCATTGCACCGGAGGGGTCCGTCTCGTAGAGATGAACGCCCTTCTCATCAACACCTGCGATGAGAAGTGCAGTCCCGAAGGGCCTTACTCCGCCGTACTGCGTGTAGTTCTGCTTGAAGTCGCAGATCTTCTTCACGAGGACATCCACGGGTATCCTCTCGTTGTAGGTGATCTTGTTGATCTGTGATTCTATCCTGGCCCGATCGACCAGGACCCTCGCATCGGCCACCAGGCCGCTCGTGGCGCACCCGATGAACTCGTCGATCTTGAATATCTTCTCGATAGAACTGGGGACAATGAGAGGGCTCGTGATCCTCTTGTCGATGATCAGGATCACCCCGTCCCTGTACTTCAGGCCCACAGTCGTGGTCCCGCGTTTAACTGCCTCCCTCGCGTACTCCACCTGGAACAGCCTTCCATCTGGTGAGAATACCGTTATCGCCCTGTCGTATGCCATGTTTCCTGGTTGCATTTCGATCCCCCTTCGCCTCCATGTGATCGTGGGAGGAGATCAGATCATCAAGATCGGATTCGAGAAATGAGACCGGCAATCGATTATATAGTTATTGGGGTTATATTTGGACGCCCTCAGGCCTCCCGGTCCTCGTGATAATGCTTCTCTTTTCGTACACCCTCGGGGATATATTTGTTGAAGGCCTTTCGGATCGTCCCCGATACCCCCACGATATCGATCCTCAAACCCCCCCTCTCCCTCTCCTTACCGTTGATATCCTCCACAATGGATATCAGATCCGCCTGGCCCAGGTGGCCTGTTTTTACGATCGCCCACCCCTGGTGAAAATATGAGAGCCACGGTTTGATCCGCTCGAAGACCTCACGGTCCAGCTCCCTTGTCCGATCCCTGATAAGCTTGATCAGCAGACCTTTTCCCACCGGCGTATCCGAATGGATCCTCAGGACAATGTACCTCCTTCGGGAGAGACGGACCATGATGACACAAACAGGGTGTCGGATATAATCGTTTTGGAGGGGATGTGCCCACATACCGGCGGTATCGGCCATACTGTCGGGAGTGCCACATCTCACAAACTTTAATATGATTGAATGGGCATTAATTAAATACGACCATCACATTTGGGCGGATACTGCTACGGCGCACGAGGTTATCACATGGGGCACCATCCAGATAGAATGAAGTTCTCATTTGCCCTGCTCACCATGGGCATTGCCCTAGTGCTTATGCCGCTGGTCATCCTCCTTCTACCGGAGGAAGCCTCCGCCCAGGATGACATTATTCTTCCGAACGAGCTGAATGAGTCCGTGATGAGCCTCAGGGAAGGGACGGCCATGTCACCGGAGGGACTGGACCCGAGAGCGGAGCCCCAGGCCATCATCATCCCCAACGGATATCGGGCGACCGGCCTTTTCGGATACGGCATAATTACGCGGATCGGAAGGACCGAATGGGTCGAGGTTGGCTCATGGCATACCCAGCCGCTACGGGAGAGGCTCTACCTTGGAGGGAAGGCGGAGTTCACCATCTTCGCCTACAACGAGGAGAGGTCCGTTGACTGCGATATCGAGTTCAGCATCGGCAGGGCAAACGAGGCGCAGCCTCTGGCCTCCGTGGTGACCTCGCAGAGGGTCGCAGCGGGAACCGACAGGACCCCAATAACCGCAATCCTTCAGTTTCCCGCCGGGAACGACACGACCATCGAGGCGGGGTCCGAGATGGTATTTCGGATCAAGGCGAGATGCAACGGCGGGGCCATTATGAGCTACGGAAACAGCGATTATCCATCCGGATTCTCCTTCTTCTCCAACGCCCTCACAATACACTCCCTGTACATGGACCGTGAGAAGGTCACCATGGAATACAAGGATGCTTTCATGGTCAATTACGCGAGGATCATTACGGTCTTGACAGTGGACAGGGAGATCATTCCGAACATGCACCTGGACACGCAGATAAACAGTTTCAACAATACAAGGGAGATGATATGGCACCACGAGAGCGGATTCGGCGACCATGAGATCATCGTCTCCATATCCTACGACCCTACCGGCCTAAGGAACGTCTCGCTCGTTCAGACCATCAACCTGCCCAAGCCGATCGTCGACGACCTGCAGTTGGTCGTGAACATCCTGAAGGGGAACCTGAACTGGATAATATTCATCATTATCATCATCGTTGCGATCGTTTTATACAGCAAGCACAGGAAAAAGGTCTGGAAGAGGCGCTTCAAGACGCTGGACCCCTCCAGTGCATCCCTTTCCAAGCATAAGAAGAAGAAGATGTGGAAACGGATGAAGAAAGATAGAAGGCGTGCTACCAAGGTCCACAAGATGGAGGAGAAGGAGAGGGATGAGAAGGAGCACGAGGAGGATGGTTTCTCCATCTTCAAGAAGAAAAAACGGAGGCCCATGCCGGAGAAGCCGGCCGCCACGGCCATAGACGACAGCGTGTTCGATGACATCGAATTCGATTGATAGGCTCAAAACTGGAACAGCGTCGCCTGTGA
>JAUVCY010000287.1 GCA_030595585.1 Thermoplasmatota archaeon | reverse complement strand
CGGCGATGGATGAGAGGAGGAATGTCCTTGGGCTGGTTGCCCTGATGGTGATGTCCGGCACGGCCTCCCTGAGGTCCACGATCCCTGTCGGGAGGGTTCTGTTCCCGTAGAAGATGTAGCACACTCCCGAATTCTGCTCCCCTTCGAAGGAGTAGAGGTCCGGCGATGCGATGACCACGTCATCAATGCCGTCTCCGTTCACGTCGGCGTGGCCGACGAACTTACCCAGTTTTCCCAGGGGGCTGGCCGCGTCATCGCCGATGAAGGTCGTGAGCGCGGAGTCGCGGAGATCGTACTCGCCGTCCAGGGAAAATATGGCCCCAGGGCTGCCAAATGGATCGCCTCTCGTGGAGGAAGGATGATCGACCTCTGAGCTCCCCGTCGATATCACAGGCTGGAATATGGTGAAAAGCAGCAGGAACGCTACGGCCCCACATGTGGTCACACTCCTCATCAGGCCGTGATATGAAAGCATGTCGTCTCGCCCTCCGTGCGTATGTAGGTCCAAACCTCCATACTTGACCAACCGTCCAAAGCTCCAGCTGATACGGAGTAACAACGATACAAAGACCTTTTAATTCTTTTGGAACAGTGTGGAATGAAAATGTAGCTCATGGATGAAGATGGTAAGGTCTGGGCCGAGCGGAGATCGTATCGTTTACCAATCCAGATAAATACCCCTTCTCGTATCCTCTTTCAGTATACTACAGGTGGTTTGCGTTGAATGATGGTGTTCTGAGAGCGGGCGTCGACATTGGCTCAACCACCGCCAAGATGGCAGTTCTTGACGGCCATGATGTGGTATATTCCGATTACAGAAGGCACAATGCCGATGTCGTTGAGACCCTCAGGCAGATGATCGGTGATGCCCTCAAAGAGCTTGGCCCTGTCATGATCAGCGTCTCGGTCACCGGATCTGCCGGCCTTGGTATATCCGAGAGGTTCGATATCCCATTCGTGCAGGAGGTGATCGCATCCGCGGAGACCGTAAGGGCCCTTTACCCCGACGTGAGAACGCTCATCGATGTGGGCGGGGAGGATTCCAAGATGATCTTCTTCGACGACCGCATGAGGCCCGACATCAGGATGAACGGCAACTGCGCGGGAGGGACAGGCGCGTTCATAGACCAGATGGCGACCCTGCTTGATGTCCCCATAAGCGACCTCGAGACCCTCGCCAGGGCACACAAGGACATACACCACATGGCCTCCCGATGCGGGGTATTCGCCAAGACGGACGTTCAGAGCCTTCTCAGCAGGGAGATATCAAAGGAGGACATCTCCGCCTCGATATTCCATGCCGTGGCAGTGCAGGTCATATCCACCCTTTCTCGTGGAGTGGAGCCCAAACCGATGGTTCTGTTCTGTGGTGGCCCTTTCACGTACCTTCCTTCCCTGAAGGATTCGTTCATCAAGGTCCTGGGTATCGACCCATCCAACGTTGTCAAGCCGGACCATTCCGAGCTGATCCCTGCCATCGGTACCGCGCTTCACGAAGAGGTCAAGAGGCTGGAGATAACCCTTGAAGGGCTCATGGACCTGCTCGGGGGCGGTGGTTCACAGGGAATAGAGATATCAAAAAGGCTTGACCCCCTGTTCAAGGACGATAGCGAATACCGGACCTGGGAAGAGGGGAGGATGACCCCGATCAAGCAGACGGTCTCCATTGGGGAACTGAACGGAAAAAGATGCTTCCTGGGGGTGGACTCCGGATCCACCACCACCAAGGTCGTCCTGATAGACGAGCAGGGAAATATGGCATATCGTTTCTACTCCAACAATAGCGGAGACCCTATTGGCGCCGTCAGGAGGGGACTTGAGGGGTTGAATGAACAACTTGAGAGCTCCGGGGTCCAGGTCGAGATCAGCGGAAGCAGCGTGACCGGATACGGGGAGGACCTGATCAAGGCGGCCTACGGAATGGATATCGGCATGGTGGAGACGCTGGCGCATTTCAGGGCGGCCAGGGAGTTCCTCTCCGATGTCTCCTTTATACTGGATATCGGCGGCCAGGACATGAAGGCCATCTTCATCAGGGATGGGGTCATCAATAATATTGAGATCAACGAGGCGTGCTCATCGGGGTGTGGGTCTTTCATAGAGACCTTTGCCTCGTCATTGGGCTATGAGGTGTCCGAGTTCGCAAGGTTGGCCTGCACGTCAACGGCGCCCACCGATCTGGGGACCAGATGTACGGTATTCATGAACTCGAAGGTGAAACAGTCCCAGAGGGAGGGTGCGTCCGTGGGGGAGATCTCCGCGGGGTTGGCCTTTTCCGTTATCAAGAACTGCCTGTACAAGGTGCTCAAGATCAAGGATATCTCCGTCCTGGGAGACAAGATCGTGGTCCAGGGGGGGACGTTCAGGAACCCCGCGGTCCACAGGGCCTTCGAACTGATACTGGGGAAGCACGTGATCTGCTCGGACGTTCCGGAGCTTATGGGCGCATACGGAGCCGCCCTCAGGGCGAAGGACATATCCTCCGGGGAGCCCTCCACTTTCATCGGGTTGGACAGGCTGGAAAAGGCGCAGGATTATTCGAAGAAGTACATCAGATGTCAGGGTTGCGAGAACAACTGCATGGTCACCAGGTTGACCTTCGGGAACGGCGAGATCTTCTTCACGGGAAACAAGTGTGAGAGGATCTTCACCAACAGGGGGACCACAAGCAGGATAGGAGAGAACGTACCTGACATTAAACTCCGGTTGCTCCTGGACCGAAAGATGGTGCCCAAGGGTAAGCCGAAGTTGAGGATAGGCATACCCCGCGTCCTGAACATGTTCGAGAACTTCCCCTTCTGGAACGCTCTTATGGTGGGGTCCGGATTCGAGGTGGTCCTCTCACCCGGCTCGCATGAGGGGTTGAACGAGAAGGGGTCCAAGACGATCATGTCCGAGAACATCTGTTTCCCTGCCAAGCTCACCAACGGCCACGTCATAGAGCTCATAGAGGAGGGAGTTGACCGTATTCTATATCCCATGGTCATATTCGAGGGGGTCGAATACGGGGATTCCCTCAATTCGTTCAACTGCCCCATCGTATCCGGCTATCCTGATGTGATACGGAGTGCCATTGACCCGGAGGGGAAACACGATGTGCCCTTCGATACGCCCCCTGTTA
>JAUVCY010000080.1 GCA_030595585.1 Thermoplasmatota archaeon | reverse complement strand
TTGAGATATTATTCGGTCTTCGGCGGGGTTCCCAGATACCTGGATGATATCGGAAGGGAGAGGGACGTCATAAGGGAGATGTTCATGGGGACCTCATCGTTCCTGAGGGAGGAGGGGGTGAATATCCTGACGATGGAGTTCGGCTCGCAGCACAAGGGATATTTCTCTCTCCTTGAGAGCATCAGTCGGGGGAAAAGCACCCCTATCGAGATAGCACATCATTCAGGCTTGAACCCGGCTACCGTATCCAAATACCTGGGTGAGCTCGACAGGGAGTATGAGCTCGTGAGGGGAGAGAGGCCAGTTACCGTGGAGAACCATAAAAGGGTAAGATACCGGATCGTGGACCCCTTTCTGGCGTTCTGGTTCAGATATATATTCTCAAGGGCGTCCAGGCTCGAAACGGACCCGGAGAGAGTTCTGAATGAGGTGAAGGAGGATATGCCGCAGATAATCTCCAGGGCCATGGAGGGTGTGATAGAACAGATCATACTGGAGGAGAAGGGCCTGATATCCCCCACCATGATCGGTAGGTGGTGGAGCCGCAAGGGAGAGGAGATAGATCTTGTCGCAATTGATGAGGATACGGATGAGATACTTTTTGTCGAGGTCAAGTGGAGGAACCGTCCTGTTGGCATTGATGTCCTCGATGATCTGAAGAGGAAAGCTGAACTGGCTCAATGGAGGCGGGGTGATCGGAGGGAGAGCTTCCTCATCGTATCGAAAAGTGGGTTCAACAAAACCTTCGAGAAAAGGGGGGCAAAAGAGGAGAACGTCCATACATGGGACATGAAGGAGATAGAGCGAAGGCTCTTCAGGCCCAACCCATAACAAGATCAATTATCTGACCGCACCATATTCTCCAGTCCGTCCCAGTCCATCAGGTGGTTCTGGGCCCCCTGGGTGGCAATGGATAACGACGCCACCTTGTTCCCGAACGCAAGGGCCTCCCGGCTGGATCGGCCGTGAATAAGCGCGGCGTAGAACCCACCACGAAACGAATCTCCAGCGCCGGTCGGGTCCACCACCTCAACCTCTTCAGCAGGGGAGTGGAATACCCCGCCTGACGTGATCAGATAGGCCCCTCTCTCACCGTTTGTGATCACGGCCTCATCGATGAGATCGAAGGCCTCCGGATATGTGGGGACATCTCCCCTCCCTATCGATTCCACGATCCCGGACCACCCCATCAGTTCTGACAGCTTGATCCACTCCCCCAGGTTCCCGAAGAAACGGGAGGAGTGTCCAAGGACCTCTGCAAGGTCCTCTCTCCTCCACCTGAAGAATATCTCCTGTCCCGGGTCCACCGCGACGTTCGCCCCTTCCCCGCTCTGCTTTCCTGCAACTTTTATGGAGAATTGAGGGTCTGACGTGGCGATGTGGCAGTATTGGTGTGTCTCCGGCACCGGCAGCCCGTTCTGCCTCTCCATCGCGCCCATCATGAACGCGTAGCACTGCCTCCCCTCGGGGTCAGTGAATATGGTACACAGTGGGGAGAGCTCTCCCTCGATCACGTGGACCTCGCTGATATCTATGGGGAGATCTCTCAGCCTTCTCATGTAATCGGGGTCGAAATCGCACCCTACTGCACAGGAAAGGGATACAGGGATGGAGAGGAGCGACGCCGAATAGGCTATGTTTCCCCCGCACCCCCCGTGTTCCACCCTTCTACCTGATACGGGGGCGGACTCTCCCTCTCCAGGCAGGTAGGACACCGACAGGATATGGTCGATGTTGAGGTTCCCGCACACGAGGAGTCCTTCTCTCATACGGGAAGATCGGCATACTCCTTGATATCCCTTCTGATACATCTGTTCAATAAAACTTATTAATGGCCCATCGTTACACTCACAGGTTAACGGTGTCCCCATGGCAAGAACTCCGATGAGAAGGGCCCCTCCGAGAATGGGTCCAGAGATGGGCAGGGCAGGTCCCCAGAGGAACCACCCCCCAGGGCGCCGTAAGGTCGAGGAACCTCCCGAGGACCCTGAAAAGAAGACCCTGGCCCGTAGGATCGCAACCGAGGGCAGGTCGTTCTTCTTTGATTTCCTGGGGGCCGTGATGGTCCTGCTGATAATAATCGGCGCCCTCTACACGTATACCGGAAACTGGCCTCCACTGGTAGTTGTCCAGTCGGGTTCGATGATGCACTCCCTCGAGGAGTCCCAGGTGGGGGTGATCGATACGGGCGATCTGGTGTTCGTCAAGGATATCGGGGAGAGGGATGAGATCATCCCGTATCAGGAGGGCATAGGAAGGGACCACCGCACCTACAACTCCTACGGAGATGTCATTATCTTCAGGCCCGACGGGGACAGTGAACGAACCGCCATCATTCATCGGGCGGTCCTCTACATCCAGTACAATGGAGCCAACAACAGCTATGATATTCCCTCCATGGGACTCGTGGACCAGAGTTCCAGGGTAACCTTGGTCAACTACGAGTGGCCCACGGTGAAGAATATCACCATCAACCTCGAGGCCATACTTGCGAATTTCAGGAACAAGGGGGTGGACCCCCACTCGGGTTTCATAACCAAAGGAGATAATAACGACAACGTGGACCAGAACTCGCTTTTCGGCCCCGGAGCAGGTTACCTTGAGCCCGTGAAGAAGGAGTGGGTGCTGGGAAAATCGGTGGGAGAGATCCCCTGGTTCGGCATCATCAAGCTCAAGCTGGAGGGAAAGAGCGACCCCCCCTCCAACTCCGTTAGAAACCTGATAATCTCCATTATATGCATCATCATGATACCGTTCATCATCGTGGGAGCGTATCACATCTACTCGAAGGTGAGGGGCTCCAGGGAGGAAGAGGCTCCCCTGGAAGAGGAGATCAGGCCCAGGAGGAATGCTCCCAGAAGGCCCTCCTACGGTCGATGAGATCAGGAAGCGTTGTAGAACACCTGTGCGTCCCTTGGATGATATTCTCCCTCACCTTTTATGGTGTAGGAGATGACCAGCGTCTCACCAGCATCTATCTTGGGGATGTTCCAGGAGAGCAGTTTGATGCCTTCGGGAGTGTGCTCTACGTCGGGCTCTATGCTGTAGGGCCCACCGGTGAAGTTCTCGGGAATGAGGTCCTTGAGCTGGAGGCCCGAGACAGTTGCGTTACCCCTGTTGCGGTAGAGAAGCTCGATATGGTACTGCCCAGTGGTCGCCCCCTGTTCGATGGATTTCCCTATGGAGAACCTCCTGAGTATCTGCGTCACGTCCACCACCGGGGCGCCTGCCGTGTCCTCTCCGTTGAGGACAGGCCCCGGTAGATAGGGCCTGGCATCCACCTCTGCGGGTGCCGTTATCTTGGTATCCGGCTCGGGCCTGAAGACCCTGGCCTTGTAGGTGATGGCTATGATCTCCCCCTTCCTGAGCGGCCCGCCGTGGGCCGAGAGGTCGTCGATCCTGATGTACATCTGTTTGTCCACGTTGGGCCCCTCGTCGGCGGGTTCTATGGTTACCCCAACGTTGTCCGTGAGCCTCATACCCTCCCTCTCGACAACGATGGAAGGTGGGTTGGGAGCGATCATGTATCTGGGTACGATGTCCCTGACTATGATCTGTTCCAGATCGGCAACCCCCGTGTTCTCTATGAACATCGTCGCGGTGATGTCGGTCTCCCTCTTCGCCTCCACCTGCCTGCGGTCGAAGTTCTTCCTGAAGGAGATCGCTCCAGGCAGGAAATCACCTCCCTTCCTGGTCAGGGCGTACTCCGTCCTTTTCATTATGCCGGGCACGATGTTGAGGACCATGTTCTTGAGGAAGGTGGGCCTGTCCCTGTTGGTGACCAGCCAGGGCTCGGATTCCCACCTGCCCTGGGGCTCCACATAGGTCCCTGTCCTGTCGAGGTTCATATAGACCTGATCGGTCTGCGGGTCCTGCACCTCGACCCTGAGTATCTCCACCTCGAACTGAGATGTATTCTCGCAGACGAACCTGCATGCCCACTCGCCGGGTTCATCGGTCTCGTCCGCCTCTATGAAGTACATGTTCCTGCACATCGCCTCGAAGGAGGTTACGACAACGGTGGAGCTGAGATCTTCCGCAACGGCCTTGATGATAATGTCGCCTGTGGGGACCGGTTCCGGCTCGTCAAGGGTCATGTCCCCCTCGTATCTGAGGACCTTCACCTGTCCCGGGTCCAGCTTCTTGAAGCGCCATACCAGCCTCCCCTCCTCGATAGAGACGTCCTCCGCCTCCTCCCCGGGGAAGATGATGTTCTTGAGGTCCAATGGAACCTCCTTGGAGATGATGAGGTCATTGTACGGGATAGTATCGAGGTTCTTCACGCCCAGCTGGAGGCTCACGGGTGTGGTCTGGCCCTTCTTCAATACGAACGACTGAGGGTGGTCCGGATGTGTGGATACGACCTCTTCAAGCGCTATCGACGGCTCCATTAGGTTGAGCCTGTACTCCCTGGATTCTCTCCCGCCGGGCTCCAGCTCCTTCGCGCTGAGGCTGTCGAAATCCAGAACCGCGTCCATGCCCTCCACCATCAGGCCCACGTCGATATCCCAGATCCTGTCCTTTGCGGAGAGGTTCTCAACGGATACGAGTCCGCCAGCCAGATGCTCCAATATGTTTCCGTCCTGGGCCATAAGGACCTTTTCCTTCTCCTGGAACATTATCATGGCCTTGGAATCCTTGGAGAACCTGATCGATTCCCTCTCCTTCTCCTCCTTTTGCAGCATCTGTTTGGTGATCCAATCCTCGTACTGCTCGTACATGAGAGCTCCGGTCTTCGGGTCCATCTTGGCCCCTACCTTGCCGAAACCTGAATCCGCCTTTAACGTAGTCTCCTTTGCATCGAGATGATAATGATAGGGCGTCCGCCCGACCAGTTTTCTCTCCACGTCTATGATCTCTTCTTCCGTCATTATAGACTCCCCTTTACGGCCTTTTAGAGATAATGTATCTTTTACTATATATGGGCAATGACATATCTCGTCGGGTTCCGCACGAGATAGACCATTTCACATCAGATGTATTAATATATGTTGTCTATTTGCCTTCATGCTCAAGAAGAACCTCTCCTCTCTTTCCGTAAGAAGGTTCGTGGAGGAGAGCCAGATACTGGTGGGCAGCCGTTTCCAGAAGGCGTATCAGCTTGATCACGGCTCCTTCGTCATGAGGTTTAACGTTTACAGGGCAGATATTGAGCCGCATGCAGGCCGGGAGGGGTCGCTTGCAGAGGCGCTTCTCTCGTACAAGCCCGAGGATAAGACCGGGTTCGGGGTGGGAGGAGAAGGGAGGTATACCAAGGCCGACCTGTTCTTCCACATTGGTGGCTATCTATTCTTCACGCCCCACGTAATGAGGGAGATGCCCAAGACCCCTTCACCATATGCGATGATGCTCCGCAAGAGGCTGAGGAATCGGGTTCTGAAGGAGATATCCCAGGTCGGCATGGACCGTGTGGTGGTGCTCACCTTCTCCGGCGGGGAGGAGGATGACATCAAGCTCTACCTTGAGCTCTTCGGCGATGGAAACCTGATCATGGTCAGGGGTGGCATCATCGAGGCTCCCTATACCTCGAGGTCCTGGGCAAGCAGGACCGTGAAGAGGGGGGAGGAGTTCTCACCGCCCCCATCCGGCATGGACCCCCTGGAGCTCACCCTTGATGGGATGAAGGAGCTTGTGGAGGAGTGGAAGGACGATGTTGTCAGGTTCCTGATAAGGAAGGTGAACCTTCCCCCCATCTACGCGGAGGAGATATGCTTCAGGTCCTATCTGGACAAGGGGAAGAGGGTACAGGAGCTATCCGATGGGGAGCTCGATTCGCTGTTTCTCTACATACAGGAGGTGCTGGATGAGGTCAGGGGCGGGAAGAGCACCCATATCCACTACGACAGGGAGCGGCCGGTCCTGATGGAACCCGTCCTGATGGGGTCGTTCTTCGACGAGAGGGATAGAGGCGAGATCGAGAGGAGGTTCAAGGGCGGAGACGACCTGTCGTACTCCTCCTTCGCGTCCTTCTCGCTGGCCGTAGAATCCTCCATGTTCGAGGCGGATCCTCCCCCCTCCCCTGGCGAGGTTCGCAGGGAGAAGGGGAAGAGCCGGATCGAGAGGATGTACGGGGCCCAGGTGGAATCCCTTGAGAAGAGGGAGGAGGAGGCGGAGAGGTACCATCGGCTGGCCGAGGCGCTCTATACCGATTATCAGAGGATAGAGATGATATTGACCAACTTCGACAAAAACACGTTCGAGGAACCCGGGGAGGATATCAAGGAGTTCCTGCTGGACCGGAACGGAAAAGGTGGGAGGATCAGGGTAGATGTCAAGACCGAGAAGGGGATGGAGGAGGTCCTGCTTGATATCGGCCAGGATATCAACGGCAACGCCGAGCTGTTGTACGCCCTGTCGAAGAGGTCCAGGAAGAAGGCGGCCGGCATCAAGAAGGCATTGGAGATCACCAGGGGCAAGGTGAGGAAGGTGGAGAAGGAGGAGGAGAAGGAGGCGAGGAAGCCTCCGAAACTGCGCAGGTTCTGGTTCGAGACCTTCAGGTGGGCCCACTCCTCCGAGGGCGTGCTGATGATCGGTGGAAGGGACGCGAAGATGAACGAGAGGATCGTCAAGAAATATCTCAGGGATGCTGACTTCTATTCCCACGCGGATATCCAGGGGTCTCCCTCGGTGGTGTTGCGAGTGGAGAAGGGGGACGAGGTCACCGATATCAGCAGGGAGGAGGCGACCCACTTCTCCGTGTTATTCTCCAAGGCCTTCAACGCCAAGGTGGGATCGGAAAGGGGTTACTGGGTGCTTCCCGATCAGGTGAGCAGGTCCGCCCAGTCCGGCGAGTTCCTTCCCAAGGGGTCGTTCATGATCCGGGGGAAGAAGAACTTCGTTGATAAACTGCCTCTTGTGGGAGGGCTGGGGATCACCTATATCCAGGGCGTTCCCAAGGCTATGTTCGGACCTGAATCCGCGGTCATCAAGAACTGCGCCGGATCGTACTACAGGATCAGGCCGGGAAGGACCAAGAAGACCGAGGCGGCCAGGGCGATCGCCTATGACCTTGGTGCCGAGCTGGACCAGGTCGTGTCCGTGCTCCCCGCCGGGGACATGGAGTACGAGAAGGTGAAGAGGGAAGAGTGATGGTCAGGATCGGAGCTCTTGTCGTGGGAAACGAGATCCTGGGCGGAAAGACCGTCGACACCAACACCCGGAAGATGATCAGGCTGTTGTTCTCAAGGGGGCTCAAGGTCAGGAGATGGTGCGTCGTTCCTGACGATGTTGAGGAGATATCCACAGAGGTTGGAAGGTTTGCAAGCGATGGATATGACCTTCTGATAGTAAGCGGTGGGATGGGCCCAACCCACGACGATATCACCGTCGAGGCGGTGGCGAGAGGAGTGGGAAAGGAGATGGTCAGGTCCCTGGAATGTTATGGTGTGATGGAGGGGAAATACCGGAATAGGTACGGCAAGGGCATCGTGAGAAAAGAGAGCCTTGCCTCAATGGAGAAGATGTGCAGGGTGCCGGATTCTTTTTCATTGATCCCCAACGGGGTGGG
>JAUVCY010000324.1 GCA_030595585.1 Thermoplasmatota archaeon | reverse complement strand
TTGAATAGATACACATCTTTCGAGGGATCGATGGGAAAGTTCTTCATCTTCGATTTTGACGATACTCTGGCCGGATTCTCTCTCTATAATACGTGGGTGTATAGGATGGGGTGGTCTTTCCCCCCACCTCTTGGAGGCCTTCTTTCTGGTTCGGAGGAGGTACTTGGCCGGATCAAGGCAGACAGGATCCCTCTTCACATGCTTACCATCAATATCGTTTTGAACGATGAGATGAAATGGAGGAAGCTGAACCGGCTCGAGATAACCAGATGGTTCGACGAGAGGAACGTTCACATGGTCAGGAGGAAGACACCAGATATCTTCAAGCATATCTGTCGTGGTAGGGATCCCAAAAGGTGCTATATGGTAGGCAATTCCTATATGCACGATATCAGGCCATCTCTGGAGGCAGGTATCAATGCCATCTACATCCCCAGACCCCATATAAAACGTCTTTACGACCTTTTTGTTCCCGACCATCCCAGGTTGATAAGATTGAAGAGAATATCACAGATCCTTGATATCTACGATGATCTTTGAACGAATGTAGTCCCGTGTTCCCCCCCCCGTACAAATGTTTTAATAACAGGCTTCATAATCACAGCCCTCTATGGTGAACCTATGCGTCTGATCATATGTGAGAAAGATAACGCGGCGAAGAGAATATCAGGTATCCTCAGTGATAATAACGTAAAAACTGAGAAGAAGGGCAGGGTATCCATATATCGATTCCAGTGGGAGGGGGAGGATGCCTGTACCATCGGGCTTCGGGGACACATAATGAACCTGGATTTCCCCAAGAAGTACAACAGCTGGACAAGCGTGGACCCGGCAAGCCTGGTAGACCTTGAGCCCGTCAAGATACTTTCCGAACGGTCCATTGGTCCGGTCCTGAGATCGCTTGCAAAGGAATCTTCCAGTATATACGTTGCAACCGACTACGACAGGGAAGGTGAGCTGATCGGGGCTGAGGCTGTGGAGTATGCGGTAGGGAAAGAGATGATCAAGGAGGCCCACAGGGCCAGGTTCTCCTCACTGACCCCTTCCGATGTTACCGAGGCATTCCACCAGCTTGTCAAGGTCGATGAGGCCCTGGCAAGTGCAGCCGAGACCAGACAGGTGATGGACCTTATCTGGGGGGCCACACTCACGCGTTTCATCTCCCTTGCGTCAAACAGGCTGGGACATGATTTTCTATCGGTTGGGCGGGTGCAGAGCCCTACATTGGCCATCATCGTGAACAAGGAAAAGGAGATCAAGATCTTCAAACCAAGGCCATACTGGAATATCGAAGGTGATTTTGAGAAGGATGGTATGGGATTCCCCGGCAGCCACTCCGCAGGCGACATGTTCGATGGTGAGAAGGCGAAGATGATATATGCCCGGGTGGAGAACGTCGGAAAGGCCGAGGTCGTCAAGGTGTCCCAGAAGGAGAAAGTGGAGAAGCCCCCCATCCCCTTCAGCACCACGGAGTTCATCAAGGCTGCGAACACCATGGGGGTATCTGTGTCCAGGGTCATGTCCATTGCGGAGGACCTGTACACCAAAGGTTACATATCATACCCAAGGACGGACAACACGGTGTATCCCAAGGGGTTGGATCTTCGAAAGACCGTTCAGGCTCTTGCGCAGGGCCCTTACCGGGTCTCGGCCGATTCGATCCTGGAGGGATCCAGCATCACGCCCACCCGCGGCAAGAAGGAGACCACGGACCACCCTCCGATCTATCCCACTGCCTATATTACAAAGGATCAGATCGGGCCCGAGAAGTACAGGTTATACGATCTGGTGGTAAGAAGGTTCCTTGCTACGTTGATGGAGCCCTCAAAGAAGATGATAAAGAGCGTGAAGCTCGATGTTAACGGGGAGGTATTCAAGGTATCCGGTATCAGGATGATATACCCCGGTTGGAGGTCGGTCTACACCATGTCCCGTGTCAAGGAGTCCGCACTTCCGGAGCTGGTCGAAGGGTCCTTCGTTGATGTAAAGGATGTCCGACTCGAGTCCAAGGAGACCAAACCCCCCAAGAGGTTCAGCCAGGGAGGCCTTATCCAGGAGATGGAGAGGCTCGGGCTGGGCACCAAATCCACAAGACATGAGATCATCCAGAAACTTTACGACCGGAGATACATCGATGATGTTCCCCCGAGGCCCACACTTTCAGGAGATGCGTTGATCCTGTCCCTGGAGAACCACGCATCGCTTATCTGCGAGCCCGATATGACATCGAGGCTGGATGAGGATATGGAGCGGATCTCAAGGGGAGACCTCTCCCAGGAGAAGGTGCTCGAGGAGTCTAGGGAGATGCTGAAAAGCGTATTGAAGGTCATGGAGAGGGAGAAGAAGGCCATTGGTCGGGAGATCTCCTCGGCCCTGATGATCCAGGATATCGCCGGGACCTGTCCAAGGTGCAACAACGATCTACTGGTGACAAGGTCCATGAGGGGCAAGAGATACGTCAGATGTTCGATGCATCCAAACTGCTCCAAGAGCTATCCACTTCCCCAAAGGGGAAAGATAGACTTTACCAAGGAGAGCTGTACCACCTGTAAATCCCCGATAGTTACCTTCTACAGGCGCGGCAAGCCGCCTTACAATGCGTGCATCAACCCAAAGTGTCCCTTGAGGACAGCCAAGGGTGAGTCTGATGAGAAGT
>JAUVCY010000106.1 GCA_030595585.1 Thermoplasmatota archaeon | reverse complement strand
AGTTCGAAACCGGCCTTTCCGTTCTCATCGGTCGTTCCCAGGGAGAATACGCCCCGCTGAAAGTTCTGCAGCGTGACGTTCGCATCCGGCACTGGTTCGCCATTGTCGTTCTCAACTGTAACGATGATATAGGGGTCCAGGTCGTTCTCGTGCTGCACCTTGACGGTCAGCAGTCCCTCGTTTCCGGTCCATATGTCAATGGCCGGCTCGCCAAGGAGAGTGTACTCAAGCCAGCACATAGAGACCTCGGCGTTGTTCACGTTGTTGAACTGGCCTGCCCACATCTCGGCATAATGTCCCTTTGCGTCAGTGAAGGACCTGCCCAGGTTGTATTCATTCAGGCCGCCCACCTGTCTGGCATAGTCCTCCTGAAGGCCGTTATCGTAGGGAAGATACCTGTTGGCACCAAGTATCCCGACCGAGGTCCTCGAGGAGCCAATATAGCCGATCGCACCCCCGTTCACGTTCTCTGTAAAAGCCTCTCCAAGGCAGTCATTGAACCTCTGTGATGGGCAGCCGGAGGTGTCGTCGAACCAGGTAGTCAGGCATGCCAGGGTCGAGATGACGGGCAGCATGGGCCCGTTCGTAAGGTCCCTGGCATCCCTGTCCCGGTAAACGACGCCGGCCCCGTAGTTATCGCACCAGACCGTGGGTCCACCGTGGTCGACGAACTGTATGATCCCTCCGCCGTCCTGTATCGCATCATCCAGTATGGCGACCGAGAGGTTATCGAGGCTCTCGTAGAGCTCGGACTTCATTCCGTATGCCGATGAGAGGTATTTATCCCACAGGTAGTCGGAGTGCACCGTCCCGTCCCCTTCGCTGTGCGTGTTGGCGGCGGCGAGGATCGCGTTCCCCCCCCAGTTGTTATCGCTCAAACCGGTTTCATAATCGATCAGCTGTTGGATCTTTCCCTCCCAGATGTAGGGGTCGTTTATCGCCAGCCTTGATACGTACAGGTCGGGTATTATGTCCTCCATGTCACCTATCTCGGCATACTGGCCGTCCCCGTCCAGGTCCCATGTTCCATCCAGGCAGGAGAAATATGAGTCTGCAGGGATGAAGCCGTCGTCCCAACCCGCATAGGCATCGGAGTCCACGACCCTCTTTGTGGGCACTGTATCCCAGTCCCCGGCCAGGAGGACGAATTCAAGCGCATCCCACCCATCCAGAACGTCCACGAGATAATCCCGGACCCTGTCCGCATCATCTCCAGGCCCTTGATACTCATCCAGGATATCCTCGACGTTCACTATGGAGGTGGCAGTTCCCAGCTGATTTCTCCAATTTGAAAGGGGGACCAGGCTATCCCTGATCCCTTCGGATGTTATGATAAGGTAGATCGGGCTGACGTCGAGGTTCGATGAGATCGACAGCGTCCCGGGAACGTTCAAGGGGTCGCCCTCCGACCTGGTGGGGGTCGGCCCGGACATATCTTCGCTCCACTCTATCTCGACCTCCATGCTCTCACTGTGTTCCACATCTCCTGAACAGGCGAGGACAGCCGGGGATATCCACAGGGAATATATGTGGAGGAGCTCACCATTTTGACGTCGATATCCTGCATGTGACAACCTGTGTCTTTCCGTGGGGTAGGCGAGGCCCTTGGCCCAAGGATGGAACGGCTCCTGCTCCTCCCAGGGAGTTACTGCCTCCGGCATGGTTCCAAAGGCAGGGCCGATCTTGAGCGATCTGGTATCAACGGGTTTCGTATCGATGGATATTATATCTCCTCTAACGGCGATGGAGGTTGCCAGCCAAGGGACCATGGGCGTGCCGGGTGTGGGGTCCACGACCTCCTCCCATTCACCGCCATCCTGGAAACCGAGGGAGATACCACCGCCGACCATGGATGTAGAGACATGCTGGATAGATATCGGTGAAAGAGGGTCCTGAGAGGCGACCATCCTGTTTCGGATCGTCATGAACGCTCTGAAGGTGCTCTTCCCCTGAAGGACGGCATCATCCTGTGCATCGTTCTGGATGACGGCTGTCGTCATCATCGGGACGATCACCGTCAGAACGATGAGCGTTGTCCAGATGCCCCTTCGTTTTCCTATCACGGTAAGCGATACTGGATGCTGGACTTAAATTTAATGGTAATTGATGGAGTCCACCCCGCCAATTATCCTGTTAACAGGGCGTCAACTATCGAAGGGGTCATCGATGAAGCTCTCGGCGGGGCATGGGCCCAGGCATGATCCGCAGTGCGTACATCGTCCAGTATCTATCACCACGTGTCTGCTTTTACCGTCGACCTTCAGGGCCCCCATAGGGCACCGACCGACGCAGATCCCGCAGCCAATGCAGCCGGTGCTCCGCTTGGCTATCGAGCGCAGCACCCGTTCCCGCTCATCGATCTCACCCCCATCCCCGCCTTTGAGGATCAGGGTGCCGTCCGAGAAGATGTCCAGTACCGACCTCTTTCCGGACCCTCCGTTCTCAAGGACCTCCCATCCCTTCGTGCCGGGGATCTCCCGTACCTCTCCAATGATGTTCAGCAGGTTGATAAGGGTCCCCCAATCCACGCCCGGGTCTATCATCCCCTCCCTTGAGATCCCATGTTCACACGTCCTGTGCCCCTCGACGAGCACCACCGGGTCACCCCCAAATGACCTTCTTCTCCCCGGTTCCAGTAGCTCTTTCTCCATGTCAAGGGTGCGGGCCAGCTCCCTCATGTGGGGAGGAAGCTTTTTGAACCTGTGAAAGCCGTATTCAAGCCACTCCCTGGGCAGACCCCTGTCGGCCCTCTCTTTCTCCAGCGCATCTTTCCATTGTGTCGTGTCCAGCTCGGATACATCCAGTGAATACATCTCCGACAGGTCCACCGACGGACAGAGGTAACAGCCTATCCTGGCGAACCCCTTTTCGTACAGGACGTTGTAGGGGGCAGATCTCATGAAGATGTACAGCCAGACATCCAACGCCGTCCAGTTCTGTACCGGTGAGGCTCCTCTTTGCAGTGGTACCCATGGGTTGTTCCAGACGCTTCCCTTCTTTTTTCTGGAATCGGATTCGTATCTCCTCTGTCCGATCAGGGTCAATACCCCATGTGGAAAATTATCCCCGATCACGTTCGTGGCGGGCCCCAGTTTACATCCTTTGCAGCACCAGCGGAAATCCCTTCCCGGTGGGCCGAACCTCTCGAAGTTCTCGAAGAAGGATACATCCGGATGCCCCTCATGAAGGGTCAGATCGTACTCCCTGGCGAAATCCCTGACGTATCTCACCGTCTCCGGGAACTCTATCCCGGTATCTATGAAGATGAGGGGTGGTCTGAGGCCCGCATCGAGCGCCAGCAGAAGGGTTGCAAGGGAGTCCTTCCCCCCGGAAAATGAGACAGCCACGGGAAGGCCCTCACTTTCGATCGTCCTTCCAATGAACGACACCGACCTTCGGACGAGGTCGTCCAGCAGGGGCCTGTTCACCTCTATAACCCTGTTCCACACAGATCTCCAATCCAGGTCAGTCTCCACCTTTTGGGGTTTGGGCTCGGTATTTTCCATGTCCAGGACCCACCTGATCTTGACCCCCATCCCCTTCGTCCCACACATATCGGAGGCATCCTTTCTGGCGTTGCCGGAGCCCAGAACCCTGCCATCCTCGGTCAGGATCAGCACCTCATCGCCGATGATCACGTCCTTATGGCTGTCCAGGATACCCGGTGAGAGGAGATTCGCACTTTTGAGAAGAAAGGGTATGGCGCTGTCATCGGCCACCACATAACCTCTTGAGGGTTTGAATCCGGAAGCCCTTAGACGCTCCCCTCCCCCCTTTCTGAGGATAAGGAAATGGTCGAGGGCCTCCGTTCTGAAGGATATCGATCCAAGGACCTCCCCCTCGCCTATCAGCTCGTCCAATCGATCCGGTGCGGGGCAGGGGTTGATGACGATGGGCCGATGGACCCCGAATATGATATCCCCGGCGCCCTCTCCCCACTGTTTCAATGCGAGCTCCTTCGCCTCCTTGATGTCGTGAGGAAATGCCGGCCTGATATCGCCTGGAGGGGTGTATTCCACCCTCTTGATCTTCCCTCCACATGATGGGCAACCCTTTCCGCGTATGACCGGTGAACAACAGGATGGGCACCATTTCAGCTCCATCTTACCATGTATCACGGCAGGCATATCAGCTCTCAAGGATGAAGGCCTATTTGATATCTTTCACGAAAGGCCAACGGTGGATCAGTTCTCTACATCTATCTGATCGAATATGTGAAGGCCCTCCACCGCACTCTCCTCCACTTTCAGATCGGCCCTGTCCATCAGCTCTCCGGGTGGGGGAGCCGACTCATCCCTCTTCACGTGATAGAGGGGACTGAGTATCTCCAGGCCTGACCTGTGGAACGTTAACAGCATCTGTTCCATGACCGCCGTTCTGATGTGAAGCATGCTCTGAGGGCGGTCTATGTACGCCTTCACCCTGTACTCAACGGCATGGTCTAGGAATCGTGTGATCAGGACAAAGGGAGAGGGGTCCTTCAGAACACCGTGCGCCGAGAGGGCTGACTCCTTCATCAGTTCCCTCGCTTTTTTCGGATTGATATCGTATCCAAGTGAAACATCTATTACCACGGTGAAGCCACCCTCCCTGGCCGACCTGGAGTAATTCACGATACTTGTGGCAAGGACGATATTGTTGGGCACCTCTATGATCTCACCCTCGAGGTCCTTGATCGTCGTGAACATCATACCGGAATTTTGAACATCGCCCACTATGTCGGTCCCCACCAGTACACGGTCCCCGATGTCGAACGGTTTGATCGACATAAGGACCAGTCCAGAGAGAAGGTTACCTATTGACCCTGTTGCTGCAAAGGATATGATGAAACCTATTGTCATGGATATTACTAGGATAAGGGTCTGCCCGATATCCGCCATTCCACCCATGGAGAGTATGGTGAACAGGAAGATCAGGCCGAGGACAAGATAGACCATGCCCCTTACACCCTTCTTTCCCATCTTGACAAGCTGAAGTGTCTCGGGCTTGGTCCTGCTCTCGACCTCGTTGAAAAAGACCTCAATGAACTTGTGGCCCAGGATCGCGATCACCACAAGGATAATGAGGAAAATAAGTTCTCCAGCGCTCTCCTTCAGGAAATCCGCTATGATATCGGTGATCTCCTTGCTCAATCCCAGGGCGAGCAGGATCAAGGTGAATATAAGAAGTCCACTGGTCAGGATCACAAGGTATCGGGTAATGGTCTCGAGAAGGTATAGCAGTTGGGCCGGAAGGATCCCTTTATCCTTATCCTTCTGAGCGGATCTGATCCGCCCCCAGAGTGTGGTATTGCCAAAGAGTACGACCCGGGTAAGGAACATGATGAGAGCGATGATCACGATGGGGCCTGCAGCCTGTTTTACGAGGACCCAGATATTCTCATCGACGTACGGCGACATCTTCGCTATCTGCCCCGTGATAACGAAAATGACGCCCACGAACGTGACCCGGCGGAGGAGATTTTCCGACCCCTTGAACCATTCGGTGCTGAAGATGGACCCCTCCTTGCTCCTGACCCGCGTGATAAGCCTTATCAGGATGCCGTATAGTATGGTAATACCGGCCAGGATCAGTATCAGGACGAGGATGTCTATCCAATGGTCATTCAGGAAGGACCGAATATCCTCCATGTCGATGAAAGGTTTCTCCTCACCTTCACCCGTTTCGAGGTCGTAGGACCGGTCCTCACCCCAGACAAGGATGATGACATCCGTATGCAGTATCGTGTCTCCCCTGGAAATGGTGAGGTTATACGTGCCTGCCAGGGCTGATAGCTCATAAGTCCCGTTCTCACTGGTCTTTGTGGTCTTAACGGTAATCGGGCTCTCCCGGGAGAGTAGAACGGTGCATCCCGACAGGCCGTCCCCGAACCTGTCGGTAACCCTTCCACCAAAGGTCGATCGGACCGGAGCATCGGTATCTATGTTGAAGTCAAAATGTCTCTTCTCCCCATCGGCCACGTCGAAAGCGATCCTCCATACGATCTGGCCTCCTGGAGTTATGACCAGTAATTCATAGGATCCCCCCGAGGTGTTGATCAGATAATGGCCATCCCGGTCCGATCGAACATCTTTTCCCTGAAAGAGGTCCGTATCGATCCTGACAGTGTAGTTGCTGAGAGGAGTTCCCTCTTCATCCACCACGAAACCCCATATCTGGGAGGTCTCCAGGTCAGACAGGTCAACTGCCTGGGCTACCCCGGACCCGTAGGTGCCCCATGACAGGGAAATAACGATGATCAGCAGAAAAAACAAGCGTGCGTATCTTCCCCTCATGGTATCCCTCACCTGATCGGCCTACCGATATATCAACACACTGCAGGCAATATGGTGGAGAGAACTGGAGATGTATAAAACATTTGGTGGATGAGATCACTTCTGGATCACTTTCTCCTCAAGGCCAGGAATATCACAGCTCCCACAAGGGAAACAGTGAGAAGAACCGCACCCGCCGACAGCAGGACCCATTCCGATGTCTGATCCCCTTTTCCCTCCCCCTCCGATGAGTCGTCCTCTTCCTGATCATCCCCGGGTGTGGCAGGGTCCATCAACCCTTCGGAGATCGCGAACTCCAGCACCGCGATCATGACCTCCATTGTGATGTCCCGATCGTCCTGATACCAG
>JAUVCY010000241.1 GCA_030595585.1 Thermoplasmatota archaeon | reverse complement strand
CTGGTATCGATCATAACGCAGAGAAGATCGCCCCTGTACCTCTGATACAGGACGCTTGCCTCCTCTGGTGTTCGGGCGATCACCACCTGGGGCCGATGCCGGATGCGGTTTGACCTCTGTTGAGGTGGAAGGTCCTCCCGGATAATGAACTCCATATGTTCCCAGATGGCCTCGAACGCCTGGGAGAGTAGATGTGTATAGAAACGGGGGGACCCGTTCATTATCATGATCTTTCTTGGCTCATGGTCGAACGGGACCTCACCTCTGTGGGCCTGGTCCTCAAGGAACTGCGTGATGTGCAGGAAGATCTCCCCGTCACCAGACCACGTGAAGATCCAATCCAGCGTCCTTTCGCTCTCCTGTGCAGTCGCCCTTTCCAGCTCCCGCGTGTCCCTGCCCACGTAGATGACCGAAAGGTCCGGCCGAGCGCGTTTCACGCTCGTCGCCAGTTCCATTACCCTTTCAGGGTCGGGCATGTTGAAGATGACCAGGAGGTCCACGTCGTCATCGTCGATCGATGTGGTAATGTCATCAAGGTCCTCGACCCTTCTGATCCTCGGGATGTAGCCTCTCTCGAGCTGCCCGTATCTGGAGCTGAACAGCGAGCTCAGCCTCCCCTCCTCCTCGAGGACGAAATAGTCGTACTGGGTGGAGTGTATGAGGATATTCCTGATCCCGGCCGACCCTGCACTTAGGCGCCTTGATGACCTCTTGAGGGTGCCAGGGTCGGCCGCGTTCTGCTCTGTGATCTCCTCGATAACAGCCTCTATCTCGTCATTGTGCGTATTCGTCTGGATCCTCGTATCTTCCATCAAACCCACCCGCGGAGGCGGCAGGCCTCTGCAACACGGGAGATAGCGATCATGTAGGCGGCATCGCGCAGTGATATGTTCCTCCTCTTTGATATCTCCATCACCGAGTAGAACGCCTCCGTCATCTTGTCGTCAAGCTTCCCGATCACCTCATCCTTGGGCCAGAAATAGTTGGTGTTCGACTGCACCTGTTCGAAATAGCTGCAGGCCACCCCTCCCGCATTCGCAAGGAAATCGGGGATCACGGTGATGCCCCGGTTGAACAGTATCTCATCGGCCTCTGGCGTCGTGGGTCCGTTGGCCCCCTCGGCGATGATCTTTACCCTTTTGCCGATATCGGCCACTGTCTCCCCCGTGATGGCGTTCTCCAGGGCAGCCGGGATGAGGATATCTACATCCTGCTTCAGCCATGCGTCACCCGGAAGGACGTCATATCCAAGCTCTTTTGCCTTTATCTTGTTTATCGATCCGAAGCGATCGGTGATGCCCCTAAGCTCCTTCAGGTCCACGCCATCCTCCTTGAAGAAGGAGTAGGCCTTCGAGTCCTCCTGGTCCCAGCAGGACACGCAAACTACCTTGCCTCCATATTTGGTGTAGAGCTCAATGGCGTACTGGCCCACATTGCCGAACCCCTGGACCGAGGCTGTAGTGCTCGACATCTCCAGCTCCACCTCCTTGCACGCCTCCCTCATAGTGAATACAACGCCGTATCCGGTTGCCTCGGTGCGCCCGAGCGAGCCGCCATGCCCCACCGGTTTTCCCGTTATGAACCCGGGGTACCTCCCCCCGGATATCGTCTCGTACTCATCCAGCATCCAGAGCATGTGCTGGCCGTTTGTCATCACATCCGGTGCGGGGACATCCTCATCCGGTCCGACGTTCTTGGATATCTGTCGCACCCATCCCCTGCACACCGCCTCCTGCTCCCTGAGCGAGAGGTTGTGCGGGTCACAAATAACTCCCCCCTTTCCCCCACCGAGAGGAATATTGACCACGGAGCACTTCCAGGTCATCCACATTGAAAGTGCCCTGACCGTGTCGGCGGTCTCCTGCGGGTGGAACCTGATCCCGCCCTTGCATGGCCCTCTTGCGTCATTGTGCTGTATTCTGAAGCCCTTGAACACCTTTACCGTGCCGTCGTCCATCCTGACGGGGATACTGAAATGGTATTCCCGGAGCGGCGCCCTCAACAGGTCTCTGGTTCCACCGTCCAGTTCCAAGCTCTCCGCTATCCTGTCAAACTGTTCCTGCGCCATCTTGAATGCATTGAAACCCTTTTCTGCCATTTGTTTTACCTCCAGGAGGCTAAAACCGAGATTAATGGCCCTCATATATAAATCCATAGTGCAATAAAATTCGTATTATTATCCAGTATGGGTCGTCAAATATGGATTAATAGCACATATTGTACATTATCTCTTCCTTCAACCCCTATCCTTTCTCAGAGCCCTCTGTTTTCTCATCTCCCAGAGCCTACGCTCTATGAGGCCAAGTGATACCTTCTGTGGGTCTATCATGTGGATCTTCCGGGAGGAGAGGATAGTATTGGAGATCGCCCCCACGCAGCCTGGAAATTCTGATATCAGATTCTCCCCCCATTCAAAGAACTCGTCAATGGCCTTGAACGCAGAGAAAACGAGAAGGTTGTACCTGCCCATGCTGCTCTCCAGTGCCCTGGGCACGTGATCATCCGACATCAACGCTCGCTTGATCCTCTTCCTCTCCGACCTCAACTCTATCATGGAGATGATCAGGTTATATTTCGGCGGGGCGAGGAGGTCCGGAAAATAACATACGGGGGGTCCTACTATCCCCTCCCTGACAAGCATGGATATCCTCCGACTTACCTTCTTCCTGTTGGATCCCAGCTGCCTGGCAAGATAGGTCTCGTTCGAATGAATGCACTCCCCGTTCATCAGATGGCTCAATATCTTTAGATCCACCCCGTCAAGTTCCTGGCTCCCTATGACCAGGCTGCCTTTGGCCCTGAACTCCCTCCTCATGTCGGTTAGAAAACAGGCGGGGTTGTACTTGAATTCCAGCTTGTTGCTGAATATGCGAACGTCCGCAGGCGCCCTGTTCTCCCTGCTTGGCAGCTTATGGTCCTTCACTATGTTCTCGCGCCTAGAGTGGTACGACTCCATGTCCTCGAAGAACTCTATCAGGAGCGTGTTGTAGGACCCCTCCATGCACGAGAAGGCCGCGAAGATGTTGGGGTCCTCCTCGAAGAAATTGGTTGCCTGCTGTATCCTGGGAAGGTCGGCCCACGCGAGTACGAGAAGAGGATATTCCTGGAATAGCTGCAGGAATGGATATCTTGGATGGTCCAGTATCCTATTCTCAAAGAGGCTTTCCACCTTGTTCTTCGCAGTTGTCCGATGTATGCCCAGATCCTTTGCCAGAGCGTGGATGTTTACGTCGGTACCGTCCCCGGAAACCAGGTTCCGCAGAAGACGTAGGCTGAAGTCGTCCTCAAGGTGATCCATCTTGGATGTGATTAATGGCCTTATGATATTTCTAGCTATTTCCACGATGTGTAGGGTCCAGCACATGCCCTGCAAGATAATGGTTAAACGTTCACTCCATTGATATTCACCTTCTTCAGGTCAGATCGTCCTCGACCGTGGAATTGCCCTCACACTCGGGGAAATGGATGTGCTCAGGGCATGTTCTACATATATTCAACGTGTAAAAACCGTTGATCAGGTTATACGTTACCGCGATGGTAAGGATCAATATTCCAATTCCTACCTTGGTGTAGATGTCTGGCGCCTTGATCATGGATGTGATCGCCAATGCAAGGCTCAAACCGATAAATACCCTGGAGATGGACTGTATCAATGTACTCTTCGGGTTGATGAATTTCCTTACAATATTGATAAAAAGGAAGATGAATGAAACAACCAGGTAGGTCCAGAAGGCGAATTCCAGCCATGACCCCGACAGATTCAGCAGCAGGAGTGCAAACAGGCAGGTCGGATAGATCAGGATACAGCCCCTACAGAATCGGACCCCCCCGATCGTTATGGTATGATG
>JAUVCY010000219.1 GCA_030595585.1 Thermoplasmatota archaeon | reverse complement strand
GATGACAGGATCAGGTCGCTGTTCCTCTCGATAATGAACGGGTCTATCTCCAACGATATCAAGCTCATCTTCGCGGGCAGGTCCGTCCCGCTGTTTCCGAAGTTCCACGGCGACCTTCGAAGGATAGTGATAGAGGGGTTGGATCAGAAGGCGAGCGTCGAGATGTTGATGGAGAAGGGGTTGAGCGGAAAGGACCTGAAGAGGATATACGCCCATACGAAGGGGCACCCGCTGGCGCTGGAGCTCATAGGCGATCAGGAGACCGTTCGATACCTGGACCTGGAGACGCTGATCGAGGAGGAGATCGTTCCATCCCTCTCCCACCTGGAGAGGATCATCCTCGGCTTCTCCTCCATCTTCAGGTACCCCTTCTCCATGGAGGCCCTCCTGCTGCTGAAGAAGATCGATGGTGTGGAGGGGGCCCTTGTGGTGGAGAAGGATAAAACGTTGGATTCCGCCCTCCATGAAAAGGTGGAGAAGATGGTGGAAAGGGCGCATCTCACCTACAGCGGTAACGCGTACCGGCTTCACGATACGTTCCGCAATATACTCTATCGGACCATAGATGATGAGAGGAGAAGGGAGTACCACGGATTGGCCTCCGACTACTACAGGGAAGCGGAGAACGACCCTGCCCGGATCGAGGCGACGTACCACATGATCTCACAGGGGGACCTGCCAGGGGCCATCGCCTTCCTGGAGAGGTTCGGCCCGTCCCTGATAATGAGGGGGTTCTCCGAAGACCTGAAGGAGGTGGTCTCCCGTATCCCCCTGGACGATCTGGACGACAGATCGGCGATAGAGTATCATTACATACTGGGTGAGATACATTACATCCTCGGGGACTGGGACAAGGCCCTGATGAACTACGGCCTATCCTACAACCTCTGCGAAAAGGAGGGGGTCCCGGGATCGATGGCCAGGTCCAAGGTCCGGCAGGCGCGTATCAGGCACATGAGGGGAGAGCACGAGGATGCGATCAGGGAGTATCTGGAGGTTCTGGACCTCGCACACGGACACGGGCAGTTCATCCTTGAATCCAATGCTATCAGGCATCTCGGGTCCATATGCTACATCCAGGGGGACGTGGACTGTTCCGAGGAGTATTACGAGAGGGCGATGGAGATCGCCAGGGAGACCAATTCCAAGGAGTGCCTGGCCAACGCCTATTCCATATCATCACTTCTGTGTAAACTGAAGCACGACTACACCCGATGCGAGACGCAGATCAATGCGAGCATAAGGATATACGACGAGCTGGGAGATAACAATCAAAGGCTCAGGGCGATGAACAACCTCGCGTGGATATACTCTCTTCAGAACAGATGGGAAGAGGCTCTTGATATCTGCGAGGAGATGACCGCCGTGGCCAGGACGACGGGGGATTTCCTTCATACCGGATTCGGCCTGATCAACAGCGCGGACATACTCGTCCACGAGGGGAGGCTGGATGATGCCGAGAAGAAGCTGGAGGCGGCCTATCGACAGTTCATCATACTGGACGAGAAGAGGCTCACCCATTTCACCGAACAGGTGTACGGGACGATGTACAAGAAGAGAGGGGAGATCGACAGGGGCAGGGAGTTCTTCAACAGGTCCATCAAAGGGTACCTGGAGAACAACATCATCAACCACCTTCCGGAGGTGTATTACGAGTATGGGGGAATGGAGGAGGAGGACGGGAACGTTGAGAGGGCCCGGGAGCTCTTTGAGGAGGCGTTGGTCCATTCCAGGCAGATGAAGGACCAGATGTGGCTGGAAAAGGTCCAGAAGAAACTGGACGGTTTTGGCTGATATCCCAAGTTTGACAGATCCCAACTTTGATAGATCTAATCTAATCTGAGCCTCTCAATGTTGGGAGAAGCCTCACTTTGACACTCATCTATGCTCATCGTGTCAAAGTTAGGATGGATCGAATAGGATCTGAATCCCAATATTGACAGATCAAATATGATCTGAACCGATACTTCGGTGAAGGTTGGATGAATCTACCGATTCATCAGGATCTGAGCCTTAACTGCCAAACAGCGATCTTAAACTATCATCATGGGCACTCTACCATCAGAAAGCAAGACCACCTTGGAGGGGGCCATCTCGCCTACTATCTCATATCCGGTCAGCTCCGCCATCCTCCCGGCGAACTCCCGGATCCTCTCTATGGAGGGCATGTTCTCCCGTTCCAGCCTCTCCCTGGAATAGCCCACGTGAACGTATCCTTTGGGCTCTATGAAGTTGGGCTCTGCCAACCGATCCAAAGCGGCATACTCCTCCTCGAATCCCACGTTCAAACCCTCAACAAGCGTATGCCTGCAGACGGTCCTTGTATCCAAAGACGGCAGCAGTTCCAGCGTCTCCATTATCCTGCTCCAACCATCCTTTATCTTGGGGAGACAGATCCTCTTGTACACCTCCTCGTTGGGAGCGTCCACAGATATATACAGCTGGGTCGGCAGCGTCTCCAGGTCTCTCAACACATCCGGCGTCGTCCCATTTGTAACGAGGAACGTTGAGAACCCCCTCCGCTTGTATTCCCCGATCAGCTCCCCCAGATATGGATACAACGTCGGCTCCCCTGTCAGAGATATCGCCACCTGGTTCGGATTCCTCGCCTCATCCCACATCTTCAGGTCGCACCTCTCATCCCCTTTGTAGCCAGATACGAGCTTTCTCTGCGCCTCTATCGAACCGTCCACTATCGAAACGGGGTCGTCCCAATCAACGTTCAGATCGTCCTTGCCCTGATAGCGCCAGCAGTACACGCACATGTGGTTGCACGAGTTCGCAACCGGCGTCATCTGCAGGCACCTGTGGCTGTTGATCCCGAAGAACTCCTGCTTGTAGCAGACCCGCCTGTTGATCATCGACTCCCTGAGCCAGTGACAGGTCTTGACGGCAGAATGGTTACCCACAACGGCATACCCCTGTTTCTCGAACATCGCCCTGAGATCATCATCCATAACCGTACCCCCTTCAGAACAACCCGACGGCCTTTCCATCCACAACGTCCATCTTCATGGCCGCAGGTTCCCTGGGCAGCCCTGGCATCGTCATGATCGTCCCCGTGATCGGAACAACGAAGCCAGCACCCGCGGACAGCCTGATGTCGGATATCGTTATCTTGAAATCGGTGGGCGCACCCAGCAATTTCGCATTGTCCGAAAAGGAGTACGGGGTCTTGGCCATGCAGACGGGGAGCCGGTCCATGCCTATCCTCCTGCACTTCTCCATCTTCTTCAGCGCCGGAATGGAGTACTCCACCTTGCAGGCGCCATAGACCTTCGTGCAGACCGCCTCTATGGCCTCCTCCATCGTGGCATCGTCCGGATATAAAACGTTGAAACAGCAGGGCATATCCTCGATCGCCTTCTTGACCAGGGCAGCTATCTCAAGCGCGCCCTCACCTCCATTGGCGTGATGGTCGCTCACTGCCGCGGGCACCGATAGCTCCCTGCATATCTCCATCACCTTGGCGAGCTCGGCCTCCGTATCCGTCTCAAATCGATTTATCGCCGCAACCACCGGGACCCCATACAGCTTGATGATCTCCAGGTGCCGTTTCAGGTTCTGGCCGCCCACTTCCAGCGCCTCGAGGTCCTCCACCCTCAAATTGTCCTTCGGTACGCCCCCCTGCATCTTCAGGGACCGGGTGGTCACCACCATCACCACCGCCGACGGGGAGAGCCCGGTCTCCCTGCAGAAGATATCGAAGAACTTCTCCGCCCCAAGGTCCGACCCGAAGCCCGCCTCTGTCACGAAATAATCCGAAAGGTGCAATCCCATCTTCGTGGATAGATAAGACGACGTCCCGTGGGCGATGTTCGCAAAAGGTCCCCCGTGTATGAGCGCAGGACCCCCCTCGATCGTCTGTACCAGATTGGGCTGAAGTGCGTCCTTGAGCAGGAGTGCCATTGCGCCCACCGCCCCGATCTGGCCCGCAGTGACCGGCTCCTTCCGAATGTTGTAGGCCACGATGATGCGGGAGAGCCTCTCCTTCAGATCGTCCATCCCGGTCGCAAGGCACAGTATCGCCATTATCTCGCTGGCGGCGGTGATATCGAAGCGCTCCTCCTGTGGGACCCCGCTTTTCACACCTCCCAATCCGATCACCATCGACCTTAGCGACC
>JAUVCY010000179.1 GCA_030595585.1 Thermoplasmatota archaeon | reverse complement strand
CCTTCACGACACCCGGAACCACCGCAACTCCAGCCTCGATCATGGATGTCTTTGCGGCGATCTTGGACCCCATCAGCCTCATCGCGGACTCTGGAGGCCCTATGAACTCTATGCCGTTGGTATGGCAGAGCTTGCAGAAATCCGAGTTCTCCGCGAGGAAGCCATATCCGGGATGGATACCTTCCACGTCCGCCTTGAGCGCGACGTCGATGAGCTTCTCCTGCACGAGGTAGCTCATCCTGGCAGGCCCTTTGCCGATGTTGTACGCCTCGTCGGCGTACTTGACGAAGAGCGCGTTCTTGTCCGCATCGGAATAGACCGCCACGGTATCAATATTGAGCTCTTTGCACGCCCTCATTATTCGGATCGCGATCTCGCCCCTGTTGGCGATCATCACCTTATTGATCAAACCCTCTTTGGCCATCTCATCACCTCAGAGTATCTGCATCATCAGCGTTCCGGTCTCGACAGCGTCACCCTCGCCCACATAGATCTTCTTCACCTCGCCGCCGTGGTCCGCCTTGACCTCGGTCTCCATCTTCATCGCCTCTACGGTTGCGACGATCTGCCCCTCCTCCACCTTGTCGTCCTCCGCGACCCTGATGGAGAGGACCGTTCCCTGCATGGGGCTTTTGAAACCGCCCTCGACGTCTGTCGGGGGGGCCTCTGCGCCGCCACCCTCACCGGCGACCATGAAGCCGCCCGTGGGGGTAAGCTTGACCTCGAACATCTCGCCGTCCACCTCCACATCGAATTCTGTGGGTATGGCTGCAGGCCCTCCGCCTTTTGGCTCCTCCTCGTAAAGGAATATATCCTTCAGCTCCGGGAAGAACGACTTCACGAACGCCCTGGTCGCCGGGTGATCTATTGGGAGTGGAAGGTCCTCCGATGTGAACTCCGCGACCGCCTCTCCCTTCAGGTACTTGAGCCCGACCTGCGGGTAGATCGCGTAGGTCAGGACGTCCTCCGGCTCCTTGTACAGCCCCATCTCCTTGAGCTCCTTCTCCCTGAGGTCCCACTCGGGCTCGAGAAGGTCTGCAGGCCTGCAGGTGATGATCTGGTCCTTCCAGGTAGGTCCGAGGATCAGCTCCTTGATCTCGTCCGAGATCGGTGCGGGGGATTTTCCATACATCCCCTTGACGTAGTCGATCGTCTCCTTGGGGAGGTTCTTGTACCTGCCGAAGAGGACGTTCATTACCGCCTGGACGCCGACCACCTGCGAGGTGGGGGTGACCAGGGGAGGATAGCCGAGCTCCTCCCTGACGATGGGGATCTCCTTGAGCACGTCATCCAGTTTGCTGATGGCCCCCTGCATCTCCAGCTGGGAGACCAGGTTGGAGATCATCCCGCCGGGGATCTGATGCATCACAATGGACGGGTCCGGCCTGAGCGCCTCCATCCTGATGAGATGCCTGTACTTCTTGGCCACTTTCCTGAAGTGGTCCCTGATCTCCATGAGAAGTTCCACGTCGAGGCCGGTATCCCATTCCGTATCCTTGAACGCCAGAACAACGGACTCCGTTGCGGGATGTCCGGTCCCCTCTGCAATGGGAGATATATCTGTATCGACCACATCCACGCCCGCATCTGCAGCTCTCTGGTACGAGAGGCCGGTCATCCCGGATGTCGAGTGGGAGTGAAGGTCCACGGGGCACTTTCCGCCCTGGTCCTTGTATCCCTTGATGATGTCGTAGGCCCTCTTTGGTGTGATCATGCCCGCCATGTCCTTGATGCAGACCGAGTCTGCCCCCATCTTCTCAAGGTCCTGCATGAACTTGATGTAGTACTCCGTCGTATGCACCGGGGATATCGTGTAGGAAACACACGCCTGAAGGTGGGCTCCCTCGGCCTTGACGGCCTTCATGGGGGTATCCATGTTCCGAAGATCGTTCAGTGCATCGAACACCCTGAAGACGTCGATGCCGTTCTTGTGGGCATAGTGGACGAACTTCTGAACGATGTCGTCGGGGAAGTTCCTGTATGCGACGATGTTCTGTGCACGAAGAAGCATCATCAGCTTCGTGTTGGGCATCTTCTCCCTTATGAGCCTGAGCCTGTCCCATGGGCTCTGGTTCAGGAACCTGAGAGGGACGTCAAAAGTTGCGCCGCCCCACATCTCGATGGCCCAGAAGCCTACCTTGTCCAGTTTCTCCAGTATCGGCTCCATATCCTCCGTCCTCATCCTTGTGGCGAAGATGGACTGGTGCGCATCGCGTAAAATCAATTCTGTGATACCGATCTTTCCCATTAGTTTTTCACCATCCCAACATCTCTATGTTGTCACTATGGTCGCGTGGGTAGATGGGCATATATATTAAAAGTTTGCCAAATCAGTGTAACTGACAACAAATATATGACCCCCCGAAAAGGGAAATAAGAGCCGATTTACGGGGCCAGGGCCCTAGAAGTCGCATCCCTTGATGTCGCATTCCGGGTTCCTGCAGAAGAAACACATGCCCTGTCTTGTCAGCGTGGGCTGGCCGCAGCTGGGACAGGTTGAGTGGTAGCCGTTCATGATGAGATAGCCTCCCGTATGGGAGAAATATATCGGAATGCGGATTATAAGGGTAACAGGAGGGGGGTGGGGTGAAACTGATGATATTCTAAATTCCAAGCCTGTAGCTCAATGCGCTCTCCTTGGATGCATCCACAGCAGGCTGCCCGAAGGGTTCAACCCTGCGAAGGAGGGCGAAGTAATAGGCGATATAGTGCCAAAGGCCGATGTAGAAGCCCACGTCCTCCTCGCTCTCCCCCCGCAGCGCCATCCCGCCGAACGGAAGTTTCAGGTCCTGCATGCTTCTCATTACCCCCCACTGCTCCGCCTCCATGGCCCTGGACAGCGGGTACCCTCCGATATCAGAAAGGGGCATCTCCTTGTACAGTTCATCCCCCTCGCCATCCACCCACAGCACGGGATCGCCGGGAGCTCGTTTGACGGATACGAATAGTGCCTGGACGTCCTCGGGACCGTCCAGGACCCTCTGATTAGTGTGGTGCTGGCTCTCGGGGCCCTCGAAGCAGAGCACCGTCATCCCCTTGCGCTCCTTGCCCACGGTCTCGTGCATGAGCTGGGTTATCAGATCGTTGAAGGCGGAGAGGCCCTTGGAGTACACGGGCAGATACAGTATCCGCTTCCCCACCCGCTCGCAGAGGTACTGGGCCCCGCACAGGTCCAGAACGTCCCGCTCCCTGGCCACGTGTTCATACGCCTCCCCGATGCCCCTGGATATCCTTCCGATATCGAGCCCGATGGCCGCCGCGGGAAGAAGGGCGGATGCGCATCTTCCCGAGAACCGTCCACCGATCTCCACCGGAACGTCCACTATGTTCCACCCGTTCCTGGCCGCCAGAGACCTCAGAGTGCTTTCCTCCGGGACCGTGATCACTGTTGTGGGGAGCCCCCTGAAGAAGGTCAGGGCCTCCAGAACGGTCAGCGTGTTACCGGACCTGCTGATGGCGATGACGTGTGTGGATGCGGGATCGATCACACCTTTGATAGTCTCGATGTGAAGGGGGTCGACCGTATCGATGATATGTATCCTTTGTTTGAACGCCTGCTCCCTGCCGACCGATCCAAGGAGCCCTCTGAAGGTGGTTATGGAGCCCCCGTGCCCGATGATCACGATATCGTTACAGCGTGATATGGGCTCTGCGGCCTCCGCGATCGCCTTGAGGTCCGGCTCGAACAGGGCAAAAGGCGGCGGGTCCATGGAGTGTACCTCTTCAAGCAGCCCCTCTATCAGCTTCAGAGGGTGTTCGCCCAGGTGTGTCCTGTCGATCTCGATAGGCGGTATCATCCCATCACCCCACCTATGTCGCCGGGTCCGGACGATGCCCTGTCTGGCCCCATCCTGGAGATGCACTTCATGCAGACCAATCCCTTGGAATCCAGGTGGTCCCTGCATATGCTGTTTCCGCACAGGATGCATTTGCTGAAGGCGGGTTTACCGCAGATGCCACATGTGTCCGCTACCTTCATTTTCGCTCCCTCGAGTTGTTATGCACCTATGTTTATTTGATGGTGTTGGTGGAACAGGCCCTCTCTTTAAGGTCATCTTTCGCCTCGCAGAATCGGTCCTTCCCGCAGAGCATCTTGCACATGATGGGATAGTGTCTGATCGCCCTCTCCACCAGCCTCTCGGAGATATCACGGATCTCCTTCTGGGCGTGAACGTCGGACCTCAGCCTTGCGAAGTGGTACAGCTCCCTCATGTTCAGCTTGATAACGACCCTGCGGACGTTGGCGTTGGAGAGGACGTATTGTGCCACGTGCTCCCCCATTCTGGACGCTATCCTCCCGTGGAGGTCCTTCCCCCTCTCTTGGAGGTCCCAGTATCGGGCCGCATATCCCACCTTCTCGAGGATCGCCTCCGGGGTCTCCCATCTGTTCGGATCGTATGCCTGGACCAGAAGCGTGACCATTCGATGTCTCTTGAGCTGGGCATATCCGGTGGCGGATATATCGAAATCGAAGGTCAGGTCCATCATCTCGAATGACCTGGGCATGGATGCGTGCTGGGGATACCCCTCGAAGATGGGCATCAGGAACTCCAGCATCTGGCCGTCATCCATCTCCCTGGCCAGCTCCCTGCAGCGGTGCATGGTCAGGTCCGAAAGCTCGAAGATCATGGAGGCCACCACCTCCGCCTCGGGATCGTCCGAACAGCAGGGCGTGCCCTGACAGACCATTTCGGTGGACCGGATGCCCTTTGGAACGGTCAATTCACCCCCCCCCACCTCCGTTTTCACGCCGATATCCAGGTGGGTTCGTACGTATTCACGGACCTCCTCTCTGGCATTGTAAGCGTGATCGGACCCCCCGGTGTACTTGATCAGGGAGGGCGCCA
>JAUVCY010000057.1 GCA_030595585.1 Thermoplasmatota archaeon | reverse complement strand
GCACATCTTGGTGGCTTTGAGTCCCTCCAGGTTCATGGGGATCTTGATAACGATGTTCGTGTGGATCGTGGAGAGTTTCTTCGCCTCCTCCACCATATCCTCTGCGTTGGGAGAGATGACCTCGGCGGAGATGGGTCCATCCACGATCTGGCAGATCTCCTCTACAACGTCCTCGAACTTCCTTCCCTCCTTTGCGATCAGTGAGGGGTTCGTCGTTACGCCGTCTATGACTCCCAGCTTCGCGCCTTCCCTGATTTGATCGATGTTCGCCGTGTCAAGAAATAGTTTCATCCTATCACCTCTTCATTGATACCGTATATTTTGCCTTCTCCACCAGGTGGTCGACCTTCAGCCCGTAGGCCTCCATCAGCTCCTCGGATTCGCCGGACTCCCCGAAGACGTTCGGGATGCCCACCCTGCTCTGGGGGACCGGGGAGGAGTCCGCAAGGACCTCCGCCACCGCAGAGCCCATACCCACGATCATGTTGTGCTCCTCTGCGGTCACGATGGCCCCCGTATCCCTGGCGGCCTTGATTATTGAGTTCTTGTCGATGGGCTTGATGGATGACATGTTGATGACCCTTGTGGAGATATCCTCCCTCTTGAGCACCTTGGCGGCCTCCAGGGCCTTGCTTACCATAAGCCCCATCGCGATTATCGTGACGTCATCTCCATCCTTCAGGGTATCGGCCACGCCGATCTTGAACTCGTGGTCCTCATCGTATATCACGGGGGTGTCCGTCCTTCCCAGCCTCACGTAGAACGGGCCAGGGGTCTCCGCGATCTTCATGATCACGCTCTTTGTCTCGTAGTAGTCGGCGGGAGCGATCACCGTCATGTGAGGTATGACCCTCATCAATGCGAGGTCCTCGTGCATCTGGTGTGAGGCGCCGTCACCACCCACGGTGATCCCGGCATGGGTGGCCACTATCTTCACGTTCAGCTTGGGATATGCGATGGACTGCCTGATCTGATCGTACGCCCTCCCCGTGGCGAACATGGCAAAAGTGGATGCGAACACGATCTTACCCGTAGTGGCAAGTCCCGCGGATATCCCCATCATGTTCTGCTCTGCGATCCCCACATTGAAGAACCTCTCGGGGAAGTCATTTCCGAACTGGGCCATCTGCGTGGACCCGGAGAGGTCCGCGTTCAGCGCGACGACCTGGCTGTACCTCTTTCCCAGCTCCTTGAGGGCCTCCCCGTAGCCCGGCCTCATGTTCTTCAGCTCCCATGTCATCGGACATCACCTCCAAGCTCTTCAAGGGCCTGTTCAAGCTCCTCGTCGCTGGGCGCCTTTCCGTGGAACTTGAGGGACCCTTCCATGAACGAGATCCCCTTTCCCTTTACCGTATTGGCGATAATGATCGTTGGTTTTCCGTGGATCCTGGAGGCCTCCTTGAAGGCCATGAGGATCTCCTTGAGATCGTGGCCGTTGACCTCGATAACGTGCCAGCCGAAGGCCTTGAACTTCGAATATATCGGGGAAAGGGACATGATGTTCTCCGTGGGCCCGTCTATCTGAAGCTGATTGCGGTCCAGAATGGCACACAGGTTATCGACCTTGTAGTGGGCCGCGGCCATGGCAGCCTCCCAGATCTGGCCCTCCTGTATCTCCCCATCCCCAAGCATGCAGTACACCCTGTAATCCTTCCTGTCCAGTCTGGCGCCAAGGGCCATGCCGATAGCGATCGAGAGCCCCTGTCCGAGGGACCCGGTGGACATATCGACGCCCGGGGTCTTGTTCATGCTGGGATGGCCCTGAAGCCTGCTCCCGAGCTGACGCAGGGTCATCAGCTCCTCCGTCTCGAAATATCCACACATGGCCAGGGTGGTGTAGAGGGCTGGTGCCCCATGCCCCTTGGATAGAACGAACCTGTCCCTGTCGGACCACGTTGGGTTTCCGGGGTCATGCCTCATGACCTCATAGTACAGTGCTGTCAGAACCTCCACGGTAGATAGTGATCCGCCGGGGTGCCCGGATCGAGCTGCGTGTATCATCTTCACTATCCATTTCCTGGCCTCCACGGTTATGGGTGTCAGGGTCGATACGCTGCTTTCCAGGTCAGACCAGTAATCGTTTCTGTCGAACGCCAATAACATCAACTCCACTGCGTTATCACAAGCCGCCCATGGTGGGGGGAAAGGCGGTGACGGGGGTATCCTATGCAGTCTAATTAACCTTACCATTGAGGGGGTGGTCCCAGAGGTCCTGCCCACGTTGAAGCACGCCTTGCAACCAGGTGGTTCCGGCCTCGCCCTCTGGATGGAAAGTGGGCTCGATACCCTTGAACCCCGAGGGGTGTGAGGCGTCGTTCCAATATCTCAAGAACATCGGGCCCACCTCACGGAGCGTTCTCCTCTTCCGGACCATCAGATTGCCATCCTGTTCGAAAACGTTCTCCCGACCATGCTTGCTCCTGAAATTATCCCCCTGCCTGTTGCCTACGGGAGGTCCCGAATGGACGAACTCCTCATCGAGGATGGCGGGATCCGCGTCCAGTGAGATGAATATCCTTGGGCCGTCAGATCCACCCTCCCAGACATACCTCCCCTTGAGGTAGTTGGGATCCAACGGGTGCCCTGACGGCATCGAGATCAGGTACCTCATCCTGACATCATCAAAGCCCCCCCTGACAAGCTCCCTGGAGGCCTTGATGAGGTCCTTTCTCAGCTGGGACATGATCATTCCGGGGTCCCCTTCGGGAAGCGGGACCGATACCAACACGCCGCCCTTCAGATCGTTCCGGGTGCCCTCCTCCGGGCGGTTCGGCCTCTTGGTGAAGGGGTGGAAGTATCCCAGGGAGGGATCACCGAGAAAAGAGGAACAGGCCCTTATGATCAGGTCAAGGGTCTGTGACGCTATCGGCGAGGCGACGTTCCTCCCGGGGTCGATGGGATCGATGACGATGTAGCGATCGTTCCGGAACAGCTCCAGGTATCTTCTCTTTTCAACGGGCGCCTGATCGAGGAGGTCTCTCCGGTCGAACAGCAGGGGTTCCAATGGATCGTCCCCGGTATTTTCGGACCTTATCTCCTCGCATCCCCCAGGCGCAGGCCCTTTTACCTCAAGGGAGGAGAGGTGCGTGAGAACCGGTATGAACCCACCGAAATAGAGGACCATCAGCTCGGCAAGGTAGCCGCTGAAACCCCTGACGGTCTCCTCGGCCCCATAGGCGCCTATCCCTTTGAGGAACGATTTGAGAAGTACCACCTCCGCCTCCATCCCTTCGGTCAACCTGGACCCGACGTACTCGGTATGATGCGGGGTGCGGTCCACGGCGGTCTGGACCTTGCCGCCTTTTTTGATGTCAAGGCATGGGACAATATCCGCCGCGAATCCCCCGAAACCACCCGTGATGTATGGATGCTGGGTGTACTTCCTGGTAGGCCTGTCAAGGGACCTGGTCCCGATCTCCAAGCCCAGCCTTTCCAGAGTATCATGGTCGGTACCGGGAGGGAACAGCAGGAAGATATCCAGGTCCGGGTCCTTCATCATGGTCCCCTTGGCCACCGATCCGGCCATGACCGGCCTCACATCGATATCACAGGCCTGCCGAGTGGCCTCCTCCACCTTGGACAGAAGCTCTCTGCCCACTCTGATAATGGCCTCCCTCTCGCGGGGGGAGGGCCTCGTACTCTCGAGCACACTGGCCAGCACCTCCTTGAGACCTGACATCCTCTTGCTTGTTGGCTTGAGCATCATATGGCGAATGGTATTTGAACTAATAAACCATATGTTCGGAAAGGCTGTACAGGGGCGAATAGATGGTAGAGATATTGGAACTTCATCCTGGAATGATGGACTGCAACGTTCTGCTGATATTGGAAGGGGAGGTGGGCGTTCTCATAGACCCCGGGACAGGCATGAACCGGGAGAAGCTGCTAAGGGCGGTAATGGAGGGGTTGAACGGTAGGAGCCTGAAAGGGGTGATCCTGACCCATGAGCATTTCGACCACGTGGGGGGGACCGGGGCGATCGTCGAGGAGTTCGGGTGTCCCGTGTACGGGTCGGCGGAGGCCGCCCAGGTACTGGCTGATGGGGATCCCATGAGGAGCGGGGCCTTTCTTTTCGGCTCCGATATGGACCCTGTGGAGGGGGTGAGCGTGATCGGCGATAGCCTCGAGATAGGACCTCTGGCCTTTGACATCATCAGCACACCAGGACACTCTCCTGGTTCTATATGTATTCTGGAACGCTCCTCCCGGGCCCTGTTCTGCGGGGACGTGGTCTTCTGCGACGGAGGAGTGGGCAGATGGGACCTTCCAGGGGGTCACCTCCCAACGTTGAAGGAGTCCATTCAGAGGATACTGGACCTGAACGCCAGCTCGCTGTACCCTGGACATGGAAGGTCGGAGACGGACGACGCAAGGGCCCAGATTGAGTTTTCCCATTCAACGATAAAGTATCTCTGATCAGGGAGTTCCGAAGGCCATGAAATAGAGGGCGAACCCCATTCCCAGGAAAAGGAGCAGGTAGAAGAGGATCATCCCTCCCGTGAACAGAAGCTGGAACCTGGCGGCATCTTCGGGGGTTCTGATAAGCCGTCTCATGAGGGGGCTTTTCGGCCTCTCCCCCCAAGGGATGTCCCTGCCCGTTCGCCTTCTAACCATCTGGTACCGTATCCATAAACACGTAGAATAACATTTCACCGTACGTTGGCCGTACACCTTTCACCCGTGTGCGATTCTAGTGCAAAAGATTTTATCCATACCGCTGTTTATCTACACAAAGATGAAATACCACCTCATTGGTGGTGGGTCGCTCCCAGGCAGATGAATGAGATGGAAACCATAGAGAATCTGGAGAAATGGCTTCTGACCAAGGGGATCAAATCCACAAAGGATGTAAAGGTCCCAAAGGTGATGATGAAACAGGTCATCGGTCAGAACGAGGCCGTGAAGGTCGCAAAGAAGGCGGCAAAGCAGAGGCGCCATCTCCTCCTCATCGGCGATCCAGGCACCGGCAAATCGATGATCGCCAACTCCATGGTCGAGTACCTTCCTTCGGAGGAGCTCGAGGATGTGATCGCCTATCCAAACTCCGAGGACCCCAACGAGCCGAGGATCAGGGTGGTCCCTGGTGGAAAGGGCAAGGATATCGTAAAGGTCCAGAAGGCACAGGCGAATCTGAAGAAGGAGAAGAAGAACTCCATGAAATACTTCATAATCGCCGCCATGGTGGTGATATCGTTCGCCCTGTTCCTCTACCGCATGGACGTTACCTATCTGATATTCGGTGGGCTGGGAGTTATTGGCGTATTCATATTCTTCAGGTTCCTCACAATGTCCAAGAAGGACGATGATATGGTCCCAAAGCTTCTGATAGGCAACGATAGGAAATCCAAACCCCTCTTCATAGACGCCACAGGCGCCCATGCGGGATCGCTTCTGGGCGATGTCAAGCACGATCCGTTCCAGAGCGGCGGATTGGAGACCCCCCCTCATGAGAGGGTGGAGATAGGGGCCATTCACAAGGCGAACAAGGGCGTTCTGTTCATCGATGAGATCAACCTGCTCAGGCCCGAATCACAGCAGTCCCTGCTAACGGCGATGCAGGAGAAGAAGTTCTCCATATTCGGCCAGTCCGAGAGATCTGCAGGCGCCATGGTCAAGACGGAGCCCACGCCGTGCGATTTCATCCTCGTTGCAGCGGGAAACCTGGATTCCGTCTACGGGCGGGAAGCCTCCGACGGCCAGAGGTACGGGGGAATGCACCCCGCGCTTCGGTCCAGGATCCGGGGCTATGGATACGAGGTGTACGTTCACAATACAATGAAGGATTCTCCCAGGAACCGGCTCAATATCGTCCGGTTCATCGCACAAGAAGTGAAGAAGGATGGGAAGATCCCCCATCTCAACTCCAATGCCATTGCCGAGGTCATAAGGGAGGCACAGCGTAGAAGCGGCGTAAGGGGAGAGCTCTCCCTCCGTTTCAGGGAGCTGGGTGGACTGGTCAGGGCATCAGGGGACCTCGCCAAAGATAAAGGGCACAAGACCGTCACCGGGGACGACGTGATCCTCGGAAAGGTGTTCGCCAAATCGCTTGAACAACAGGTGGCGGACCAGACCCTTGAGAAGAGGAGGGTCTACTCCTTGATCAGATCGACCGGCCATCAGGTGGGGGTCGTCAACGGCCTTGCCGTGATGCAGGGGGACCAGAGCCTCTCCGAGATGTCGGGCATAGTGACCCGTATCGCTGCTGAGGTCACAGCGGCATCCTCGAAGTCGGAGGGGAAGATAATCGCCACGGGAAAGCTCGGGGAGATCGCAAGGGAGTCCGTTCAGAACGTATCGGTCCTTTTCAAGAAGATCACGGGCAAGGACATATCGGAATACGATCTTCACATTCAGTTCGTTGACACGTATGGGGTGGAAGGGGACTCCGCCTCCGTATCCATCGCCACCGCGGTGATCTCCGCTTTGGAAGAGATACCGGTCAGGCAGGATGTCGCAATGACGGGATCCCTGTCGATACGGGGAGAGGTCCTGCCCGTGGGTGGGGTAACGGCAAAGATCGAGGCCGCTGCCAAGGCCGGGATATCCACGGTATTGATACCATCCGCCAACGAGAGGGATGTATTGCTGGAGGAGAAATACGAGAAGATGGTCAAGATAGTCCCCGTCTCCAACATAAAGGAGGTCCTCTCCAACGCCCTTGTATCGGATCTCAGGAAGGATTCGCTCGTGGACAAGATCAAACACCTGTTCAAGGGGCCGGAGATCGCGGTAAGCAGGCCAGCCTCGAAGACAGCCCACGCCCTGGAGATGTAGAGGTTCCCGTGGTATACGTGGAACGTTGGATACCTTGATCATGATAACAAAACTCAGGGTCCCACGGAAACACCCTCATTTTTCACCGCCATTTATCGGCCTAACTACACGAATATAGGTGGATTTTATATAAGAAGAGTTGTTTCCATGGATGTCCCGAAGGTCACAGGGTCCAGTAGTTGATGTGAGATCATCACTATCCCATCAACTATAAATATACCTTGTATATTTGAGGGACAAACCCAGCATAGCGCTTGGTTGAAACTGACGTATATATGGAGGAACTGATGATGTCGGATACGACATACGGAAAGATCTGGGGCATTTTTCTAATGCTCAGCCTCATGCTGACAGCAATGCTGATCGTACCAGCAGAGGTCACCGGAGAGGGAATGGCAACGTTGAAGGTTTCTGTAAGGGATGATGTGTACCTGGATTCGGTATCCGGTGCTACCGTTACATGTGTGAACGTCCATTCCGGCGTTAGTTACACCCTTTACGAGGATAATTTCAAGTACAAGGCCGATGTGACGCCCGGAACCTACAGGATAACGGCCATGGCAGATGGTTACAGCGATGGTTTCGTCGTGGAGACCCAGATCGAGGGAGGCGAGGTAAGGATCTCGCAGATCTACCTCGAGAGGATCGGCCATGGTGCTGACGTCGAGGTCAGGATCTACGCCGATGACCAGGCCGACGGAAACGAGATCGAGGGAGCTCAGGTGCACATATATTCAGGCACCTCCCACATGATGGTGAAGACCACGGATGAGGGATACGGTAATATGTCCGTGCCCTTTGGCGACAGCCTCCACCTCCTCGTTTTCGAGGAGGGGTACCTCACCCATTCTGTGAACATCGAGCTGAACGAGAGCGTCGACCTGTACAAGGAGAACATCACACTTAGCGAGGAGCCCTCTGCAAGGGAGGGATCATACAGGATCATGGGCTTTGTAAAGAGCGGGGACCTTTTCGTTCCAGACCTGACCCCCTACCTGTGGGATGTCAACAACGGCCATCTCGTCCCCATCGAGAGCGATGAGGATGGGGCCATTACTCTTCCCGCATATGACTCGATCTTCAGGCTGATCATAGAGGCGCCAGGATACGACCCCATATGGAGGGATGATATTGATCTGGTGGCGAACACTTACTATGGCGGCCTCGAGACCACCTTTGAGATGTCCGAGGTGCTGAAAGAGGAGATGAGGCTGACCACCATCGATCTGTCGGGTGACATAACCAATCCCGTGATCGATACCCACTGGGTGCTTGACGCCAACTCCAATCTGTATGGTTTCTACAATGACTTCGGGAATCCCAGGATGCAGATCTCCGATCTGTTCTTCTCAGCGGGCTGGAACGTTGTCGAGGGGGATGACGCGACGATGGTCGAGGATGCCCTCGTATCATACGGGCCTGTTTGGCTTACCACCGATGATTTCCTCAGCGTAAATGATATGGGATACAGCTGGAACGGCACCTACACCGTAGATGCGTCTGGGCTGGAGGGTTCCGTATTCAATACGACCCACCCTGTGGTGGACATGACCGCACATTACGAGATGGTCGACGAGACCGATTTCAAGGAGGGCGATGATATCACCGTTGATATCAAGGAGCTGCTCGAGAAGGAGGAGATCAAGGTCATCCTCCCGGAGAACTACGAGGTTCAGGGAAACTTCGACGAGGATATACTCGAGTTCGCCTACGACAACGCATATGAGGTTCTGGTGAAGGCCCCCATAGAGTTCACCGCGAAAGAGGCGGAAGGCCCCGAGGCATCACTGGTCATCCTGAACGCGTACGAGTTCTACCAGGTCGCATTGGAGGACGAGGACGAGGTATTGAAGTTCATCGTGGGAACAGAGGTCAACATCACTTTATCCGCAAAGGGGTCCCACGACCCCGTGGGCGAGATAGAGACGTACGAGTGGAACATACCGGCAAATGCCGTTGTGATACTTCCCGAGGATGAGGAGGACCTTTCCACATTCGATGAGATCACCGTTCAGTTCAGCAACAACAGGAATAGCTACCATGAGATCACG
>JAUVCY010000122.1 GCA_030595585.1 Thermoplasmatota archaeon | reverse complement strand
GTGTGATCTTCATGTTCATCCGATTTGCGAAGGGAATACCAAAAGAGATGCCTCCACCTGAGGAGGATACGTCAATAACATCAGAGGAGGCCGTCGAAGAGGAGATCCCAACCCCCCCAACGGAGGGAGATACAATTCCCGATGAACCCTTCGTAGAACCGCAGCAGGACCCTCTGACCACTTTACAGGAGGACCCTTTCGATAACTATGATCTCCCACAGGATCAGACCGAGCAGATGGTTGAACCACCAACGGAGATCGAAACCGGACCGATAGAGGATATCCCTCAAGAAGATAATACCGAACCCCTCCCAGAACCTCTCCAAGACCCTGATCAAGTACCTGATCCGGTTTCGTGAATATCCCCACTATCACAGATGTTTTAATAATGCCAGGGAGATATGGGGCCATACAACCTAACTTTGACATAAATGAGATCAGATGAGTGTCAAAGTGAGGTCTCTCCCAAAATTGACAGGCTCAGATCCTGATGAACCGGTGATTCATCCAACCTTCACCGAAGTATCGGTTCAGATCATATTTGATCTGTCAAAGTTGGGATATAAGCTCTATCGGAGGATCACGGATTGGCAGAGAGAATAAAGACCAGATGCCCCGCCTGTGAGACCAGGCTCAAACTCCGCATGCCGCCGGGGACACGCAGAGGTCAGTTCGTGTTCACCTGCGACCACTGCGACGCCCACTTCATGATAGATATCCCCGATTCAAAGAGCTCGGAACTTGACGTGATAGCCATCTCGGGACCCGGCGTGCTCGTCGATGAAAATGATGGAAAACGTGCCCCCGGCCTGGGCAGCAGGAAGAAGAGCACCGTCAAGGTGGAGAGGAGGTCCAAGGTGGAGGTGATAGCCGATACAAAGGAGAAACAGTACAGAAGGCTCACCATCGTCATGGTCCTTCTCCTCCTCACCGGAGGGTTGGGCATCCTCTACTCCGTCGTCAACATCTCCAACTCCTTTGCCATCAAGGATATCGAAGAGCAGCAGTCCCGGGACCTGGCCTCCATCACGGTCTGGGCCCTCGACTCCAGTAACGGAAGGGGGCTCGAAGGGGTCAGCGTAACGGTCATCTCCAACGACAGAACGTTGTCGGGCCTTACGGACAGCGAGGGGTTGGTGGTGATAGAGGGCCTCAATGCGGGCAAGAAGACGCTGGCCCTTTCACTGGAGGGGTACAGGTCGAGCTCGGGTGACGTCTACATAAGAATAGGGACCCCAAATGTGATAGACATCCCGATGACGCAAGGGGACCCATCAATTGTCGACCCCCTGGCCACGGAGCAGTTCGGATCGAGCTCTCCCCCGTTCCTGCTGACCGACTTCATGGCGATCCTCATGATGCTCTCCGCATTCATGGCGATACTGAGCGCGTACTTCGTGTACAGGAGGGAATTCTTCAGCCTCGCACTGGGCCTTGCGTTCCTGTCATCCTTCTCCGTAGGCTTCGTTATCGGGTCCATCTTCTCGGTGATATCGATATTCCTGCTGATAACATCCTATAAAGGGTTCTCACACACCTACGAGCTGAAGTGGATACTTGAGAGGGCGGGGCGTGAGGACCTCAAGAGGTTCTTCTCCCAGAATAAAGAGGAGCATAAATTGCAAGGTCTCCCGCCTGTTAGAAGAAGGTAGTTAGAACTCCTCCCCGCAGAAAGGGCAGAACTTGGGATCCTTTTTGGTCATCACGGACTCCCCACAGTATGGACAGTATCTGAATGAGGGCTTTCCTTTTGGCATCTTCACGGGGAGCCCCTTTGAGCCGTTCCCGTTAGGGGCAGCCTTCTTGGGCTTCACGACCTCCTCCTCATCGGGCAAATTGGGTGATCTGAAGGCGATCTCATCCACGTTCCCTTTCACTGGCATTTTGATGTTCCCAGCCAGCTGGGACAGGCCTCCGGCCTCCTTGTCGTAGAGTATCACCACGTCGGGCTTGCGGGACTTGATCCTCTCCAGGGCCTCCCGGTCGTCGATCAGGTAGAATAGATTTGCCGCTTCCTGGAGCTTTCCCGCCGCCTCGAAATCCCTGGCCTTGATGCGGTATTCGCCCGCCATCTGCTCCTTCAGCCTCATCACGTTGTTCTCGTCCTTGATCGATTCGTATATCCTGAGGGCCTCCGCGTAGAGGTGAAGCGACTCATACCATTTTGCCTGTGCTATCCTGTCCTTGGCGATCGTGTCGTTCCGCTCCCTGAGATCTTCTTCATCTCCCATGTGGTTCACCTGGAGGCCCGTGGGTCCATCTCCAGTAAAAAATAGTATACACTACTTAATAAACTAACGATGTAATTACCACTTTATTATCCGCCTGGAAAGCACCAACGATGATACTGGTTTTAGGAAATTTATAAATAAGCGTTGTTTATTCTCCGCTTGCTCGCACTATGAGCCAATGATTGATGAAGGCCCCGGACCCCGGCGGCCTGAAGGAGGTTATTACATGGCAAACGCTACGTATGTGAAGTTCGAGATGCCCAAGGATCTCGAAGAGTCTGTTTATGAAGCAGTTGAGCTGGCCAGGGATACCGGTAAGCTCAGAAAGGGTGCAAACGAGGTGACCAAGGTCATCGAGAGAGGAAAGGCCAAGCTCGTCATTATGGCGGCCGACGTCTCCCCTCCCGAGATCATGATGCATATCCCGTATCTCTGCGAGGAGAAGGGCATACCCTACGCGTATGTCCCCAACAGGCAGGAGCTGGGAAACACTGCATCGCTGAAGGTACCCACAACTGCTGTGGCGATCATCCAGCCAGGGAAGGGCAAGGTTCTGGTGGAGACCATCTCCAAGAAGCTTTCAGACCTTCGCAAGAAAGAGTGAGGAGGATTATAATTGCCCATCGATGGAATCCCGGCCGAGGTCGTGGAGCTGATTGGCAGGACCGGTATGGCCGGAGAGGCCACCCAGGTCAAAGTTAGAATACTCGATGGAAAGGACAAGGGCAGGATCATCTCAAGGAACTGCATGGGCCCCATCAGGGTCGGAGATGTTCTGCTGCTTCGGGAGTCCTCCAGAGAGGCAAGAAAGCTCGGTGTGAGGTGAGGTCATGGTAGAAGCAAGAACCTGTTCCTTCTGTGGAGAGAAGATCGAGCCCGGCACGGGTATGATGCATGTGAGAAAAGATGCCCATATACTTTTCTTCTGCTCATCCAAATGCCGCAAGAACATGGTCCAGTTAAAGAGGGTTCCCAGGAAGATCGAATGGACCAAGCTCCATATAAAGGAGTGATATATTGAGCACGGAAAGGACCTTCTTCATGATCAAGCCAGATGGGGTCCAGAGGGGCCTCATCGGAGAGATCATCGGCAGGGTTGAGAAGAAGGGGTTCAAGATCATCGGATCCAGGATGCTCAGGCTCGATGCTGAGTTGGCGTCGAGGCACTATGCGGAGCATCAGGGAAAACCGTTCTTTGAGGACCTTGTCCACTTCATCACCTCCGGACCGGTCGTCGCCCTTGTTCTCGAGGGCGAGGATGCGGTGGAGGTTGTGAGGGGCATGATGGGAAAGACGGATCCGAGAGCATCCCCACCGGGCACCATAAGGGGCGATCTTGGAATGACGATGAGCAGAAATGTGGTACACGGCTCCGATTCCGCGATAAGCGCGGCCAGGGAGATATCCCTCTTCTTCCCGGAGAATGAGATAATGGTGTACAAAAAGGATATAGATGATTGGGTTTATCCCCAAATAGATTAGGCCGAGGTGTATAAGGAATGGATGACGAGAAGTTCTGTCTCTGGGCGATCGGTATCGCGATCATTCTATTCGCATCGATACTCGGTATGACCAAATATGATGAGTGGAAAGCGGATAAAGATAACGATGAGAAGGATGAGATCATCCTCATTCAGGAGGGTGACGAGATATCCATCGACTATACCGGATATTTCCAGGGTGGTCAGGATCAGTTCGGTGCCGTTTTCGATACGAGCAGAAGGGAGATCGCCGAGAACGATTCAATACCAAAATCATCCGGCTTCCAGGATAAGGGCACATACGATGATCTCACGTTCACCGTCGGCTCGGGTCAGATGATCAAGGGGTTCGATAACGCAGTCCTGGGAAAGAAGGTGGGACAGAGCTTCACCATCTCCATTCCGCCTCAGGATGCGTACGGGTCCTCATACGATGAAATGATATATTATCTCAATACCACACAGACGATGCCCGTATATCAGACCATGACCATAGAGGATTTCTACAGGCTTTATGGCGATGTGAGCGATCCCCTTGGCAAGACCCTGTCACACCCCGTCTGGATGTGGGATGTGATCGTGACGGAGGCGGACCCCACGAAGGTTACCGTAATGAACCAGCCCATATACGGAGACACCTACAATCCGTTCTCATGGAACACAACGGTCGAGGACATATCCACGGACAGGAACGTCATTACGCTACTGCACCACACGGATGACGTCAGGCCGGAGGACATGGTTCCGGCCATGACCCTTTCCATGTTCGACCTCGAGTGGTTCGATATCGCGCTCGTAACCCCACAATGGGATGAGATGGGCATGGGCAGTATAACCGTGTCCGGCGGCGAGATCATCATAGACTTCAACAAGGAAGTAGCAGGGAAGACCCTGATATTCGAGATCGAGATCAACAAGATCAACAGGGGTGAATAGATATGATATCAAGGCTCGGGAAGAACAACAGGGGCGATTCGGGAATGATCCCATTATTTGTATTGATCGGGGCCCTCATCCTGGCGACCGCCGGTTTCTTCACCCTCAACGAGTTCGTCCTCACCACGGAGGAGTATCCGGACGATAAAGGTGGACCTCTCGATCAGAATGACGTGACCTTCGGCGAACCCTACGCCGTCCTGGAGATGGATGGATATGGAAATATCAAGATCTTCCTCGATACCGACAGGGCCCCCGTTGCTACAGGCAACTTCATAAAGCTGTCCAATGAGGGTTTCTACAACGGCCTGACGTTCCACAGGGTGATACCCGGCTTCATGATCCAGGGAGGCGACCCAAGCGGTGATGGAACCGGTGGACCTGGCTACACGATCGAGGGTGAGGCAGATAACGGCCTCACCCACGAAAGGGGCGCCATCTCCTGCGCAAAGAGGGGTGACGACGTCAGGATGTCAGGATCGCAGTTCTTTATCGTACACCAGGCCGCCAACCACCTCGACGGAGAGCACACGGTGTTCGGGTACGTGGTGGAGGGAATGGATATAGTGGATGATATAACGAGCACGAGGGTGGACTCAAATGACAGGCCCCTCGATCCCGTGGTCATCCAGAGAGCATATATCGTCTACGAGTGATCATCTCGGGTCATGGGGATGAGCATCTCCTCCTATCAACGTGGAGTGGCAAGCATCACATCCTTCGGATTATCAGCGATGCCACGTCCCCGTCCTTGAGCACGTGCTTCAACCCCACTGATTGGCCTGGATATTTGGCGCTCTCCCCCCAGACAAGTCCATATCTGAACAATCTGACGAAGTCCCTGTGAAGGTGTTCGCAGACCGTCTCTATGGTCGCTCCATCCAGAAGGACCATGGGATCCTCCATATCCGCCACACCCCCCTGGGGTTTCATGTATATCCTTATGAACCCCAGACGATCGTAGAGCAGGTCCTTCAGTTCATCGATCCCCCTGTTGTCCTTTACGGACATGGGAAAGAACTCCTCTCCTATGAGCTGTCTGACCTTGTCGGAAATGCCCTTGAACTCCAGGTCCATCTTGTTTATCAGGTACACCGCGGGAATGTACACCCGGTTCCCCGCAAGAAAATCAACAAGCTGATCGGGAACGACGTCCTCCCTGAAAATGGCGACGCCGTTCACCACACCGTACGCCCTGAGTATCTCGGCGGCCTCCTTTTCGGTCATCTTGGTAAGTTTCACTGTTGTGCGTACGATGATCCCGCCCCTTTCCGTCTTGGAGAAATGGATGTCTGGAGGGGACATGTTTATCCTTATCGCGGCGTCGTACAGCTCCTTCTCGATGACGTCCAATCGGTGGTTGTACACATCGCCCGCAATGATTATTATATCGGAGGCACGGGCGGCGGTGATCACCTCTTTTCCCCTGCCTTTCCCCCTTGAGGCCCCCCTTATGATCCCGGGCATGTCCAGTATCTGGATCTTGGCGCCCTTGTACTCCAGGATTCCGGGGATGACCTCCAACGTGGTGAACTGGTAGGCGGCTATCT
>JAUVCY010000177.1 GCA_030595585.1 Thermoplasmatota archaeon | reverse complement strand
CGTGAAACCGGTGAACTTCAACGGCCCCCCCGAGACGTTCGTCGCGGTCGCCTCAACCAGCATACCTGCTCCTCCGCCTTCAACCAATCCCGCAATGTTCCCATCTCCTGACCCCCTGCTGACCGCCTGCAGGTTGGATTGTAAAAACATAGCTCCAAGACCCGAAACAAGCAGTAGAGATAACAGAACCACACTCGATGACCTGAAAATATTGGACCTATTCAACATCTGGATTCCCCCTTGTGATGTTGTTGGGAACGTTCACACTTGATATAATATTTATTAAAAAAAAAAGGGGCGGGATATACCCGCCCCAGACAAATTAAGGAGAGAGCGATCAATCGTCGTCCTCTTCCATCTCCTCGTCTTCCTCGTCGAGCTCCTCCAACTCACCCTCCTCGACCTCATCGTCCTCGGGCTCATCCTCCTCGAACTCGTCCTCATCATCCTCGTCCTCATCCTCGAGTTCCATCTGGTCCTGGTCGGAGAAATCATATCCGCACTCCGAGCAGGTGTCGTCCTCGGGTTCCAGCATGGCGCTGCACTTGGGACACTTGTACGCCTCCTCCTCGAACTCGGCTCCGCAGTTGGGGCAGACGGTATCGTTGTCCGACACAATGTTGTGGCACTCCGGACATTCGAACTCCTCGTGGGTCTCCTCAATATCCTCCTTGTTCCTACCGGATATGTAGAGGTATCCTGCAAGTCCGATGACGACCAGTATGATGAGCACAACAATTATAATGGCCCATATGGGGAGACCCCCAGAGTCTATAATACTACCATCCTCCTCCACGTTCAGATTGTAGGATTGCGTATCCATCAGGTTGCCGGTCTCCTGATCGGTGATCTCAAGGTGGATCTCGTATGTTGCCTCACCGTAGTCCGTGAAGTCGAGTTCAACAACTACCGAACCAAGCCCCGGGATAACAACGTTGACGATCTCAACGTAATCATCCCCCGAGTCCTTCACCCTGATCAGGATCGTGACCTCGATCGGCTTCCCTCTGGGGTTGTTGAGCGTCGTGGACCAGGATTTCGGCTCAATTGAACCAGGAGGGTTGAAATCTACAGGGACATTTCCGTCATAACTGGTGGTGAAGATGAACTCAAAGTCCGAGAACAGCTTCGCATTGTTATCTCCGTAGACGCCGACAGGAAGGGTTACGACGTAGGTCGTACCGCTATCGAACAGGTCATGGCTGACCTCCAGGTTCTTCCCCTCCGTGCTCCACGTAAATATGAGGCCATCGACCGGGTTGTCAGTGTCATGATCCTTGATCTCAAGGGCCTCCTCGATCCTGGACTGGTCCACGGTGTGGTTCTCGAAATATATCTTTATCTTCTGGTCCGGGGAGATATCCACAGTCTCTCTTGGGTCCATCACCCTGAGCTTGATCGGTTTCAATGAGGTCGTTATGGAGATCTTCTCACCCCTGATCAGGGCAGGCCCGCCATCCTCAAACCTCATCTCCCTTTCGATATCCTCCTCGAAATAGGACACGAGGAAGATATAGGTCGTCTCGTACTGAAGGTCCTCAACGGGATCGATGGTCACCGTCTTCCTGTCCTCGGACAGCATCAGGTTAAGCTCCTCCGGCGTCGATGATATCTTAAGGGTGAAATTCCCGGGGAAGGAGCTCAGGGTGGTGCCGCCCAAAGCGTGTTTGAACTCAAGCACTATCGTGCCATCCACCGCCATCTTCATCTGATAGTCCTCATCGTATGAGTATGAGAACCAACCTGGCAGACGGGTGAGGTTCATCTCGGGGACGTAGACCGGTTCCGAACTTCCTGACCTCAGCGTCAGGAAAGGCACGTCATTCGTCGATAGGCCGTAGATGGAACCATTTGCCACTACCCTGATAGGCGTCATCTCAGGACTGGTCAAGGGTACTTCAAATAGATAGGCGCCGTTCTCCCCGGACATTCCGGTTGATAGAACAGTGTCATCATACATGACCGCGATATCGATCCCGCCCACGCCCCTGCCGTTCACCGATACTTTACCCTCCACAGCAGCAGAAGATAATGAAGGGGTCTTGAAGGTGACCCTGTAGTTCTTCCAGAACGGGTTGAAGCCAATATCATCAGCGATGGTGTCATTGATCACCAGCTCGAAATCCCCGTCGTATGGAAGAGGGTCCCTGGGCCTGATATACCATCTCCTGTAGTTCATCGTATCGTTCTTCACCGTGGTGGGGATCAGCTCTCCGTCTATCTGACGGATCCAGATAGTATCGGTGGTCATCGTCTCGATATCCATGTTCTCTGCAAAATCCAGGCTGAAATAGGAGTAGACATCCACCATGGACCCTGGCTCGAGTTCTCTCTTCTCTGCGGTCCAGTAAGAGACCTCCACCGGCAGGTCCACCTGTTTCATATCAACAGACAGGTTCATAGGCGCCACCTGGCCGGCCGGAACCGTATGGATGATCAGTTTATCGCCGTAGTGCTCCTTTGACGCGTCAAAGTAGGTGGTGTAATCCGCGAGGATATCGCTGAACACAGCCTTACCCTCCGTATCCGTCACCTCTTCCTCCATGGTGATCCTGTGAACAATGGATACTCCTTCCACAGGGCCCCGCGTAAGGCCAGGGTCATCGATGGAGATCGTCAGGTCGATCACAGCCCTCTTTGTGACGAATAGATCGTTCAATGCCAGCTCATCTCCTTTTTCGATATTCACATCGAAGATGTCCATGCCGTAGTACAGATACTCCATCACACCGTTCACGGTGGGCCCTCTCGTCTCAACAGAGTGAAGTCCAGGCCCCAATCCGGTGACCTTGAAGTAACCATTATCCAAAATTATCGGGCTGCCATCCACATAGATCGTGGAACCCGCAGGGGCGGGGTCCGCAGTACCATTCACCAGGGCAACACCCTCGATCCAGCCAGGATGCAGTTCGGTCGTGAAGGAGATATGGTCGTTCCTCCAGATGGGGCGGGCTCCAAGCCCGTTCTCAACGGCGGTTGTGATGGTCAGGGTATGCAGTGCATCGTATTCCAGGTCCTGCAGGGGCCTCAGCGCCAGCAGTGTGGATTCAACGTTCCACTGATAATCCACAGGAACAATTGAGGTCTGGTTCTCAAGATAGAGTGTCGCCATGTTTACGGAATCCTCATCCATCTCCTCAAAGAACTCGACCTGGATCTGGGCCCTTGTCCTGTTTGCTGTCACGTCGGTCGCGCCGTCGGACGGGATGAGCGTCTTGACCCTCTTGTTCTCCTTGAGAACGTAGGTGTAGTGAGTGTCGTTCCCCTCATAGAGCAGGGGATACAGGATCCCTGTACCGTCCTGGGTGTTGAAATGGTCCTTCAGGAGATATACCTCCAATTTGTTCTTGTTGAGCCCAACCTCCAATCCAAGCTGGAGATCGGTGAAGGTTATATTGCCGTTCTCGTCCGTCCGATTTGTGGGCCCTACCGAAGAGTGGTACGGATGGTTGGTAAAACTGAAGCCAACCCCCTCGAGAGGTTCCATGCTGGACCCATTCAATATGGTAAAGCTGATGTCCCCAAAGACCCCGGGTATATATTCGAGTGAGTTGTTCTCAAGTTCAACCCCCGTTGTCGAGGTGAAGTTCTCGAACAGCGCATAATTAGTGACGCTCTGGCTCCCTCCATATGACCGGTTGTAACCATACCTGTCCATCAGGGTGAACTTCCACGGGACATTGTCCAGATCGAAGGTGTACACCGCGGGGTCAATGTCGAACTCGATCTCAAACGAGTATGTGGAGGTGTTCCAGATAATATTTGGGTTGTACCACGTGGAATTCTTGGTGATATCCACCGGTGGAAACGGCATGAAATCTGTATTTTCCACTATAACTGTGTTGTTATCGGGGAACAGGTCCAATAGCCAATACTCTCCGAACATTCCTATGTTCTCGGCAGTCAGGTTCATAACGGATCCCGAGAAATAGACAAGGGTCTGGGCCCGGGTCGGGATCTTATCTTCTGATGCGTTGGCGGGATTCAATATTAACACCGAGGACAGCATCAATATGCCGACAACGAGCAGGGATCTTATTATCTCTTCTCTTTTCATTAAAACACTCCTTTGGAATCTTGATCTTTTTTCCGCACAGCTGTGACGAATGTCACCTCCTGCAAGATGTGTACGGATGCCGAGATAGTGTCCCTCATTACTATTTAGCCTTTGGCCGCAAACCATTAATAAGAAAAAATTAACAGATCCATTTCTCTCCCAGCGATCCAGGCAGATAAGAAAAGTTCAAATAGTATTGAATATATTCAATAATGTTTGAATTGACTCGGAAAAAAATCGAAACAACAGGCATTTCAGGCTCGGATGCCGTCGAGGCCATTCTTCCCGATCTGATAAGATCAGGACCCCGTCAGAGGATCCTGACCGCGCTGATCGACGTGGGAGATGAGGGGCTCTCGTTCAGGTCCCTGGGCAGGACCTGCCGTCTGAGGCCAACCTCTCTTGCCTACCATCTCAAGGTTCTCGTATCCAGGGGAGGGGTCAGGAAGGAGTTCAGGTATCAGGAGATAGAAAGGGAGTTCTCGTTTTACATGCTGACCGATCCAGGAAGGTCCGCCGTATCGGCATCGATGGACCTGTTGGATATCGATATGGGAAATGGGGCGGGCGAGATGGAGGAGGTCATGATCATTCGCCCGACGGCAGCCCCAAGGTTACTTTTGATCAAGGGATAACGGGAAGTGAAGAACATGGCGGACATATCCAAAGATGAGAGATCGTACAAAAGGGTCGTAAGGACATCCGATCACAGAAGCCATTACGTTACGGGGGCGATCCCACAATGGACGAAGGATGACCTCAGGCTGCACCTCTATAATGAGGTCCTCGAGGGAAT
>JAUVCY010000213.1 GCA_030595585.1 Thermoplasmatota archaeon | reverse complement strand
TGGAACCTGTCGACGGCATCTCCAAGGAGCGCCACCATATCGTGAAGATAGGAGAAATCGGTGGTGCATATGCCGAGGACGACCCCCCTGCGCATGTTCATCACGGAAAGGGCATCATCCACGTTCACACCTCAATGATATGGGCTATTCCTCTTCCTCCAGGATGACCCCGGTATGTCCTCCCTCCTCGTCCTGTGCCCCCTCAGGATCCTCCTCCCAGTCCGCGTCGACCGCCCCGTCATCGCTCCCCTCCATCGCCACTATCCTGAACCCCTTTTTTCTGGGTTTTGCCCTTTTACTTCCACCCTTTTTAAGGATGCTGAACCTGAGGGTCATCTCGAGGTCCGTCTCCTCCCCGGCGTTCATCCCCTTTTCCCCGGAAACGAACTCATCCGAGTGGACACTTTCTGAGCGGATACCTCCGCGAAGGTTAGACGAATCTACTGATTCGTTGGCACCGCGAGGGTAAGACGAATCTCCTGATTCGTCGTCATCCTCCTCCAGCACCCGGGCCTCCACGATCTCCTGCGCCTGGACGATCTTGGCGGTGAACTCGTGGTCCAGAGTATAGGCCTCCCTCATCGAGCCCAATACCCTGGACATCTGCGAGAGGATGCCCCCTCTCTTGACCTTGGCCGAGACCTCCTCGGGTTCGATGAACTCCATCTCGTTCACCATGACGGTCCTGGCCCCCCCGGTTAAAAGTAGATCGTACTGGCCACGCCTTTCGAGGTCGAGGAGGGTGTACTTCGCCTCGTTCAGAAGCCTCATGATCTCCTCTCCCTCCTCCCTGGCGGATTCCGGGAGGAGGTTCAGCTTGTCGGGATGGTAGACCTCGGCCATTCTCCTGTAGGCTCCCTTGATCTCACGGGAGCCAGCTCCCTTTGGGATCCCCAGAAGTTCATAGAGGTCGACCACCATCTCCTATTCCTCCTTTTTGATAAGCGTTATTTCCATTGGTAGATGGATATCACCCCTCTTTAGGGTTATCGCTTAAACCGGCCGGTAGGAAGGAACATATATCACCTTGATGTATTCAGCCGGGCCCAATAGATGGTGTTCTCATGAGATCGATCGGCAAGGTAGTGAACTTCTCCTCCTCGGGTTCAATAATCGTGAAGGGGACGTTCGCCCCAAGAATAGGTTCCACAGCGGTTGATAAACGGTCCTCCCCGGTTGGCAAGGTGGTTCGGATCACCGGCCCTGTCAACGGGCCGTACCTGATCATGAAACCTATAGGCGATTACCCCGGGGGCCTGACGAGGTTGCTGGGCCATCCGGTATACCTTGGTCAGGAGCCGCAAAGAAGGCCTCGTGAGGGCGGAAGAAGGCCCCAGAGGGCGGGGCCAAGACAGGGCAGAGGGAGGGAGGAGATGCGCGGTGGCGGAGGACGGCCCGGAGGGGGGAGAAAGGGCGATCCCAGGAAGCGCAGGTAGGACCTCCCGTGTCGCACACGAGAAAGGGTTAATATATTTTGGAATGGGTAATAGGGAGCAAGGGGCATTGGTATGGAAGACATGCAAGAGGTTTATTTTCACGGGACGGCTCCCCCCAGCGGCGACCCCATGAGCGTGGGCGTCGTTCTGGTGAGAGATGGGGATGAGATAGATCGGGTATCGGGTGTAATATCCTATCCCGGGGACAGGGAGAGGGCGCAGTGGGAGGCCCTTCTTCAGGCGATGGCCCTGGCGGCCAAGCACGGGGTCAGAAGGGTGGTCTTCAAGGGAGACTCCATGACCGTGATAAATTACATGAACGGCTCGACCATCGGCAGGGGCTTTGAGTCCATGGACTATTACAAGGTGGCGAGAAAGGACCAGCTCCGGTTCGATCAATCCTTTTTTCAGTGGGTTGACGGGGACAAGAACCGGACTGCCATTGGACTCTCCAGAGCTGCCCTTGAAGTATGAGGCCCCCGCAACTGTTACTGATAGTATGATCGCGGTTTGAAAGCGGAAGTGTATTCAGATGGCGCTGAGAGTATACAACACCGAGACCAGGCGTAAGGAGGAGTTCACCCCCCTCGAGGAGGGGCACGTGGGCATGTACGTTTGCGGCCCCACGGTATACGACAACTGCCACATCGGCCATGCCAGGAGCTATGTGGCCTTCGACGTGATACGAAGGTATCTGGAATACAAGGGGCTGAAGGTGACCTACGTTCAGAACTTCACCGACGTGGACGATAAGATAATCAACAGGGCCCTGGAACAGGGCGTGCCACCGCTGGTGCTGTCCGAGAACTTCATACAGGAGTACTTCAAGGATATGGACCTGCTCAACGTCAGGAGGGCCTCGGTCCACCCAAAGGCCTCCGAGATGATCCCGGACATGATCCACGTGATCGAGGGGCTGATCGGGTCCGGCAACGCCTACGAGGTCGAAGGGGACGTCTATTTCGAGGTCGAGACCGCAAGGGAGAGGTTCGGGACCCTCAGGCACCAGTCGCTGGAGGATATGAGGGACGGGGCCAGGGTGGAGGTTGATACCCGAAAAAGGTCCCCCAAGGATTTCGCACTGTGGAAATCGGCGAAGGAGGGGGAGATCTCCTGGGATTCGCCCTGGGGGCCCGGGAGGCCGGGCTGGCATATCGAGTGTTCCACGATGTCAACAAAATACCTGGGACCAACACTGGACATTCACGGAGGGGGAATGGACCTCATATTCCCACATCACGAGTCAGAGGTCCTCCAGTCAGAGTGCTTCAACGATAGGAAGTTCGCCCGATACTGGCTTCACAACGGTTTCGTGGAGATCAACAGCGAGAAGATGTCCAAGTCCCTGAAGAACTTCTTCACGATCAAGGAGGTGCTGGAGAGGTTCCCACCCATGGTGATACGCTTCTTCCTGGTCTACACCCACTATCGGTCCCCCATAGATTTCTCCGACGTGGCGCTTGAGGAGGCGCAGCGGTCGTTCGGAAGGCTCGTCGACCTCCATGGGGCCCTCTCCGGGCTGGTCGGAGATGTGCCAGAGGGGGTCATTCCCGACCTCGGCCCTCCAGACGACGAGGTGCTGAAACTGGCCTACGAGCTGAAGAGCTCCTTCACCGATGCGATGGACGACGATTTCAACACGAGGATCGCGGTATCGGTGCTTTTCAGGTTCGACTCGGAGGTCAAGAGGATCAGGGCCGGGGGGAACTTGAACGGGGCCAACGCCTACGTTCTCCTTTCCATGATGGACGAGCTTTCCAACATCCTGGGTTTCGAATATGGTGCTGGGGAGGATGAGGATGAACTGGGGGGGGAGCTCGCAGGCAGCCTTGTCCAGCTCCTTATAGACATCAGGAGGGAGGCGAGGGCCCGTAAGGATTGGGCAACATCCGATGCCGTCAGGGACCGGCTGAAGGAGCTTGGTGTCATACTGGAGGATGGGGAGGAGACCACCTGGAGGATCGCACGCCCCGGTGAGGTCGAGTGACGAGGGCCCCACAAATCATATAATCATAAAATCACATGATCATCGGTAGATATCAGTCTAACATATTGGCGGTGTTTCCATGAAAAGGTTAACCATACTCTTGGCTATGTTGTTGTGTGTTCCCCTGTTTGTATCGGCACTTGGTCCTACTGGCCCGACAGGTTCGACGGATGGCCTGGAGACTCGGGCGGGGGGGCGGTTGGTATTCGCAGAGGACATAACGGCCCAGTGGTGCGTGTACTGTCCCTCCGCATCCGAGAACCTTCTGGAGCTCTCCCACAGCAGGGGTGATTTCAGGTTCGTGTGTCTGATAGATGATATGGTGCAGGAGGCGGCCGACAGGACAGAGGAGTACAACCCCTCCGGTTACCCTACAGTTGTATTCGACGGAGGATACGAGAACCAGGTCGGAGGCGTTTCGTCGACTGACGCCTATAATGAGAAGGTCGATGCATGTCATGCAAGGGAGGATGTCCCCGACTTAAGCGTGGACGTTACCTGCCTGTACACGGGCGATGCGACCCTCTCGATCTCAGTGGATGTGACCAATAACGACCCTTCCGATTACACCGGGACCCTCAAGGTCTACGTCGTCGAAGAGGTCTCACGGTTCGACGATTATGACGGCAACAAATACCCCAATGGGTTTCTGGGGTTTGCATTGGATGAGGAGATATCTATCTCCTCCGGCGAGGTGCACAGCGGCTCCGCCCAGTGGAGCGGGGGCGATCACTCCTCGATAGCGGGAGAGGACTTCTCCGACATAGACCCTGACAACATAGTGGTCTATGCTGTC
>JAUVCY010000132.1 GCA_030595585.1 Thermoplasmatota archaeon | reverse complement strand
ACTTTCAACCCGACCAGTGCGGAGACCTTGGAGAGAAATATCACCCTCGTGAAAGAGGTGGAGGTGGAGAGGCCCATGGCCGACGTGACCATAGTGGTCAAGGATAGGACCACCGGGATATCCCTTCCAAAGGCGAAAATCGATGGCTGGGGTTATAACGATGGCGACTCGGTATCCGTTGAGTATGGCAGTTCCACGAACGAGACCGGCGTGTTCACCGGTCAGTTGTTACAGGGGGATTACGACTACCTAACTGCATCCCATAATATAGGGAGAGGCACGATCGAAGATATCACCATTGGCCCGACCAATCCGGAGATCACCATCTACGTGGACAGGTACAGCTTCTACGGGGATCTGGTAGAGAGTTGGTTCACGGTCGCAGACAGCTCTGGGACACCCGTATCCGGTGTTACGGTCCGCGTTAGCCCGGAAGGCTATAATCCGGGATTTGGCTCAACCATTATCGTTTCTGACGATTCCGGTGAGGTGAGGTTCCTGACATACCCTGGAGCGACCTATTCGGTCTATGTGGAAGAGAACGCAATATCCGAGTACCGGCCTCAGTGGAAGTCAGCGTATATACTGCATATCATCCCACCCTCAGGTGGGGGTCTGGAGGACCTTATCGTTTTCCCCACCTTCCCGCTGAGCTCCGTTCACGGCTTTGTGAGGGACAGCGAGACGATGGAGGCGATGCCCCAGGTCGAGATCTCAGCGCTATCCTTCCACATGGGAGAGGATCCGAAGTTCAACCCATTTATCTACGAATGTCGGATGAATAAAGAATACCTGTATGGGCACAGCTATGGGGGTACGGACGGGAACGGATACTACCGGACACGTGGGGTAGATCATGTGTTCATCTTGGTTGAGGCAGACGGCTATCTGCCGGTGATCAACAGGCAGGATATGGCCACACGGTCAGATAGCCAGGTAGACATCCTGATGGACCCGATACCGGAGGATGGTTTCTGGATCAACGGGTCCGTTGTGGACCAGAACGGTGATCCAATAGATACTGGCTGGGTAACCGCTACCGATGAGGACCGGGGTGGGGCGATGATACCATTCTATCAGGACCTGCAGGAGGGCAACCAGTTCTCATTCTACCTGTGGGAGGGGAATTTCTCTCTCTTCATGGAGAACGACACCATCCGTGAGTATATGCCCTTATATCTGACCTCGGATATGGATGATGTACTGTTCCAGATCATGCCTGAGTTCGAACTGGATGGAACGGTGACGGACTGGGAGGGGACGCCTGTAGAGGGTTTGAACGTCTCTTTGATACTCTACGATGAGGATGAGGTGGAGGTCGCCTGGACCCTCACCGACGGTGAGGGACATTACCTGTTCGAGGGGCTCAATATGGGCGATTACACGGTCCGGACAGGATTGTCCGAGCTGTATGATCCTTACGAGTCGGAGACGATCGTTGCCAGCGGTTGGCTGGATATCAACGTCCCGATCTCCCTGGAGAACAGGTCTGTTGCTGATATCATCGGCAGGGTCATGGGCGAGGGAGGCCCACTTGTGGATGGTATGCCGATGGGCACCTTAAGCCTCTATCAATATGGTAATCTACTGAACACAACGACCTCGGATGAGAACGGGAGCTACGTATTCCCGAACGTATCGTACGGGGATAACTACTCCGTTAAGGGGTCCGCCCCAGCAGAACTTCAGCCCGTGGAGAACGTCAGGTCCGGGTACATTGAGAACTCCACGATCGGTATCACGATCTCTGGATACGAGGTGGTTGTGGACGTCTATCTGCCTTACAAGGTCGAATATCCACTGGGGTATCTGAACATCACCTCCATAACTCCTGAAGGAGATGATGTCCCGCTGGATGAGCTTATCGAAATACAGTTCTCCATGGCGGTGGATACTTCTACGATCAACCAGCTGATAGAGATCACCCCTGCCCTTTCGAACCTGACCTACAGCTGGTCGGATGATAAGAAGAACCTGACCCTGGAACATGACGTTATGCAGCCCAACACTACCTACGAGATAGTGTTCCCGTCAACTGCGTTGTCGGCAGAGGGCTATCCGCTCCATACGGATAACGTGCTGGAATGGAATTTCACAACGGGAGATACCATTGCACCCTGGAGGTTGGCCGAGGCTGTTGTGGACTTCCAGGCGAACCATGACCTCTCTGTAAGCGCCATGGGAAAAGCCAATATTTCCGTTTATTTCGTGGTGGAGGATGTTGGATCATTCCTGCTGGTGGAGGCCGGGGACGGAGTGTACGAGCTCATCATATCCATATCGGAGTTCGAGTGGGAGACCACGTACAGCTACCACTTCTCCTCTGCCGATGGAGGCCCTGACGAGGCGCCTGCGTTCTCAGGCACCTTCACCACCCCGGCCAACCCGGCGATACCGCCTGGTTGGGATATCTCCGAGGCCAGCGTGACCGTTGAAGAGGACGGGGATTGGACCGTTGAGGTGACTGGCGAGGACGGGATGGACGTTTACATCGTCATAGATGGTGTGGGCTCCTTCCTGCTGGAGGAGACCGAGGATGGCGTGTACGAGCTAACCATATCCGGTGACGAGTTCGAATGGGAGGAGGATTACTCCTACCACTTCTCCGACAGCTCCGGAGGCGATGACCTGGCACCCTCTGAAAGCGGAACCCAGACCATACCACAGGAGCCGGAGGGATCGGATGATGACGATGACAACCTGTTACAGAAAGCTGCGGTATGCTGTCTGGGAACGATAGTCTTCCTTCTGGCGATAATGCTTATCTTCGTCCTGATATCCAGGAGGAAGAGGGCCAACGGGCTGGACGCCGAATATGAGGAGTAGATCGGAAGGGGTCCAGGAAGGATAGGTCCCGGGGCGGGGAGAGCTCATCTCAACGCCCTGAGGTGCTCTTTAAGGTCGTCCCATGGAATGGGCTTCGCCCAGAACAGCAGTGGGGGCTTTGAGAGGAGATACGCCTTCTCATCCGGGTCCCCCGACCTGGTATCGGTCCCCTCCTCCAATATGTACACCTCGTACCCCCTGAACGACAGCTCCTGTGCGGTGCAAAGGACGCAACAGTCCAGCGTGAGGCCGAACAGTATTATGGTCACACCCTCGGGCTCACCTGCGTTCCTCTTCAACCACGCCTCGAATGCGGAGGGGTCCGGGTAGGGCTCTCCTGGGGGGAGGTCAGGATCTCCTATGTTCTCCCTTGTCCAGATGGGGGAGTTCATAGATTTTATCCAGATATCATCCACCTTGAGCTCGGGTGGGATATCGCTCTCGTATCCCTCCTCACCCGGCCTGCAGATGTCCCTGTTGTCCCCCTTTCTGGGGCCTCTGTAGTCGGATACGATCTCAAGGGTCCTGAGGGAGTTCTCCCTCAGAAAGGGGATCAGGGTGGTGTGTACGAACTCCACGGATGGTCTATCGGCGTGGAAAGCCCCTCCGGGCCTTGTGAAGTCCCCCTGCAGGTCGACAGCAAGGAACCGGATATTATCTTTCAGCATATCACCAGATGCGGATGGTATCTTGACGATATCAAATTATGCCAAGGTGGGATATCAGTATGCCGAACCCGATGGCTATGAGGGCAGACCCTCCCACCAGCTCTATCCTTTTCTCGAAGAAATGTCCTATCCTGTTCCCGATGACGACGCCGATGAAGGAGAGGACGAACGTGATGATGCCTATGAAGATGATAGGTATCAGTATGTCCTCACCCAGAACGGAGAAGGTGACGCCGACGGCGAAGGCGTCAATTGACGTTGCCACCGCAAGAAGTAGAAGAGGTTTCGTCTCGGTGCACGTGAGCTCCTTCAATTTTTCCTTTTTCGTACCCTCATGGACCATCTTGAGGCCAATGCCCACAAGGAGCGCAAACGCTATCCAGTGGTCCACGCTGGCTATAATATCGGAAAGACCCAGTCCCAGAAGGTACCCGAGCACGGGCATGGCCGCCTGGAATATCCCGAAGAAGAGGGCGATCCTGAACCCGTGGTAGTAGCACCTCTCCCGGAGCGTGATCCCGGAGGCTATGGAGACCGCGAAGGCGTCCATCGCCAGGGCGATCGCGATCAGCAGGATAGTGATGAGCTCCATCTGGAGGGTCGATAGTGAGAACAACTAGATATCATTTGACCCGCAGGGGTGGATATCTCCAGGTATCAATAGGTCAACAGGTTATTTCAACATTGTAATTCAGGTCAGATGTTCCAACGGTTGATACTGCAATCACAAAGGATTTATACCCTGAGATAGATGTTTATTTGGAGTAATCGAGGGAGATGTACTGCCGGACATTTTGTTAATAGTTCATGCATATGCTAGCAGGGCGTCTCCCGCACGATCCCGGACGAAAAGGTGGTATGGAAGATGGAGCAGGACCATATACGAAAGAAGAAGGAGAGCTGGGAATACGAGGATGCGCTTGTGGGAAAGGATCTGGACATCATGGAGATCAAGAGGGTGGAACCAGAGGAGAAGACAGGGAAAGAGTGATCTGCCGAGGTGCGTCTGCACCTCGGGTGTAGGAGTTGATGAATACATGGGTTAGCGTGAGCGTTATCTCCTCTGTTTCCCAACTTTGACAGATCAAATATGATCTGAGTGGAGTCAATGTTGGGAGAAGCCTAACTTTGACACTAATATGAACTCATATGTCAAAGTTAGGCTGTTTCATCTCAAGTGTGCGCAGCCTGTTGATCGCACAGGCGAGCTCCAGGGACCTGAAGTAGGCCCTGTCACCGACAGGTGGGCCTCCAAGTGCGTCAAGCCCGCCCTCGTCCAGCCTCTCCTCCAGCTGTTCAAGTACCTCCGTCAGGGTGCGCTTCCCATCCATTATCATCGTTGCACTGTGTATCGCATCACCTATCGCCTTTGTCTGGCTCCGGTGGACTATCTGCTCGATCCTGGAGAGGTCTATGGTATCATTTCCAAAGCTGATGGTGGAGATGTCACGGGCGGTGATCTTCACATCCCTCCTTCCCCTGGAGGGATCGAAAGAGGAGGGGATGGGGATCCTCGGTGTGACGGCGGAGATGGTGCCCTTGCCTTCAGATACTCTCTCTGTTCTGTATTTCTCTGCGATCTCCCTCGCCTCCGAGGTCCTGTTCATGGGAACGTATCCTTCCATGCAGATCACCAGGTCCGCAACGTCGAAATAGTCCCCGGACCCGCCTATTACCAGAATGGTGGACACGGATAGCTCATCGTGCAGCTGCCTGACCCTGTCTATGAACGGGGTTATCGGCTCCTTATCCTTGGTGACCAGCTCCTGCATTCTGTGGTCCCTGATCATGAAGTTGGTGGCGGAGGTGTCCTCGTCGATAAGGAGGGTGCCTGCTCCGGCCTCAAGCGCCTCGATTATGTTCGCCGCCTGCGAGGTCGAGCCGCTGGCGTCCTCCGTTGAGAACGACCCGGTATCCTTTCCAAGCGGCAGGTCCGAGATGAAAGGGGAGATGTCCACGTTCTCCACCCTCCTCCCATCCTCGGCCCTTATCTTCACCGCCGATGGATCGGTTATGACCAGCTCCCTTCCATCGCCGATGATATGGTCGTAGATCCCAAGTTCAATGGCGGAGAGGAGCGTTGATTTCCCGTGGTAGCCCCCTCCCACGATCAGGGTGATCCCCCGTGGGATGCCCATGCCCGTGATATCACCCCTGTTGGGGGTGGTGAGCGTGACCTCAAGGTCCGGAGGGGAGAGGAACGGTACGACATCCTCTCCCCCCATCGGCCTGTCGTCGATCCCCGACCTGCGGGGAAGTATCGACCCGTTGGCCACAAATGCGATCAGGTCCTTTTTTCCGAGCAGGGACCTGATGTGTCCAGAATCCTCGCTCTGTTGTATATGGTCGTAGATCTCCTTTCTATCCAGGTTCTTGAAAAATAGTGAGTTCCTTACGATCCCGGGAAGGTCTTTCAGGAACATCTCTGCGGCCTGCCTTCCTGCTATCCTTCTGCCGAAGGCTGGAAGCCCCATGAGGAACCTGGCCTCTATATGGGATCCGCTCACGAGGATAGAGGTCCT
>JAUVCY010000142.1 GCA_030595585.1 Thermoplasmatota archaeon | reverse complement strand
AAACCCCCCCTCCTCCAGTGACCTCTGGACATCCCTGCCGGCGATCCCCTCGGTCCTGCTGTCGCAAATGATCAGCCCCTTGCCCTTGAGGTGGAATCTCTTGCATACATTGCCCACCTCGTGGATGGCGCCTTTTTTGATAAGAATTCCCCGGGGCATTTCCATGAAAGGGAAGTTCCTGAAATCGTCGTTTGACATGGGAGATCACCTGCACTTGATATGATATCCTATGACTTAATTGTTGCTCATTTCCCTATCTTGGGGCCATAACCACTATGAAACCTTTATATTGTCAATATCTCATGATGCTCTGATATCACATGTTTCCCGTTGCAGATCTGCTGTTCGATGACGAGAAGGAATATGACCTCTCCATCATCGTCTCCGATGACGTCGAGTTCATCATCTCCGTCATGGATAAGGTCAGCTCTGACAGAAACATAGTACTGACCTCCAAGGGAAAGGACGTGAATGTGAGGGAAGGGGTCATATACTACACCTACAACAGGAACCTGGAGAACTCAATATACTTCATGAACTTCATTGAGAGGCTGATATTTCGTATATTCCTCGGGGGTTACATCGAGAAGGATATGGACATATTACTGATATCGGACTATCCTTTCAAGTTCCTTCTTGATTTCAACTCATCTGCCATGCCGTTCTACCGTGTGATGACCGACCTGCAGGACAAGGTGGACAAGGAGGTGATGGAGGCCCTGCTCAAGATCCTGTTCGAGATCAACCGGGAGGGGAGGGAGGGAAACCATCACGGATCGTTGTTCATTGTAGGGGATGTGGATAAGGTGATGGAGCAGTCAAAACCTCTGGTGATAAACCCATACCATGGACAGGAGACTTCCATCAGATCGATCACGGTGAAGGACAACTGGGAGTCGGTGAAGGAGTTCGCACAGCTCGACGGGGCCTTTATCCTGGATTCACGGGGCCTTATCGTGGCCGCCGGGAGGTATCTACACGTGGACCCACAGGTCCAGACGATGGGCGGCCTGGGGGGAAGACATCTTGCAGCAGCATCGATCACATATTCCACTGACTGCGTCTCATTTGCACTATCATCTTCGGGCACCATCAGAATATTCCAGAACGGAAAGATCATTCTCAAGGAGGATCTCAACTGATCAGGGAGGGTAGCTTCTAATTGGCTCTGTTCACGCCTATCTCGGACATCCTCCTGGCCCTTTTGATACTTCTGGTCCTGTGCAGGATGCTCGGCCTGATATTCGAAAGGTACGGCATATCCCCGATAGTTGGTAACGTGATGGGAGGGCTGCTCCTCTCGCCGTTGATATTCAATCTTCTGGCCAGCGACGGAGACCTCTCCGTGTTCGTATCCTTCGCAATAATCGTGATCATGTTCCAATCCGGGGTATTTACCGATTTCGCATCGTTCAAGAGATACCGGATGACCTCCCTTGTGGTCGGGACGATGGGGGTCGTGGTATCCTTCGCACTGATATTCGTCCTCTCCTACTGGGGCTTTCACTTCTCATTGGAAGCGTCCATGCTCCTTGCAGCCATACTGTCCAACTCCGCCATTGAGGTCTGCGCGGTGATGCTAAAGGACAGCAGGAACGAACGGCTTCGATCCATTGTGATAGGTGCCAGTTTTGTGGATGACATACTGGCAGTGTTCGTTCTGGGCGTTGTGCTCTCCTTCACGAAGCACTCCTCCCCGCTGCCGGAGAGCATGGTGGGCGGGACCAGCGACGCAGTTGCAGCTGCAATTGATCTTGGCCTCACATCGGTCAAGGTGATAATCTTCCTTCTGGTCACCTCATATGTGCTCTCTTTCGTTGTGGGGAAGGTGCTCGACCGTTTCTCGAGGAAGGGCTTTACACTTCTCCTATCCATTGGTTTCATATTCGCATTCGGGCTTGGTATCCTGGCAAAGTGGGTTGGGCTCCATGAGGTTATCGGGGTCTACATCGCCGGTCTCCTGATATCGCGCTGGGGGATCTCTCCGGACCCCATGCTTGCGCGTGGGGTCTCGCTGATGAAGTTCAAGGAGACCCTGAACTCGATGGTGGTATCCCTCTTCTCTCCCCTGTTCTTCGGCTTCATCGGGATCATGCTGGGGGATGCATTGAGCGACCAGGGGGTGAGCCAGATCGGGGTCCTTTTACTGGGGGTCCTGATATTCACCTTCTTCGCACTGATGGGGAAGGTGGTGGGATGTGGGATCGGGGCCCGTATGAAGGGCATAATGCCAAAGGAGGCCATGTTGATCGGCGCTGCCATGGGAGGTAGGGGGGCCCTTGAGCTTATCCTGATAAGGTCGAGTACGGATGAGGGTTTCCTGAACTCATACCAGTTCCTGATACTGACCGTGGTAACGCTGATGACGATACTTCTGACCCCCGTGATATACAGGGTGCTGAAAGAAAGGCTCTCGGTAAATTAAAAAAAATATATGGAGTGGGCAATATCACCCACTCCACCCCGATCTATTACTGTCTCAACTACTGTGGAGGCTGTTCCACGGGTGCAGGCACAGGGGGGTCCACGGGCTGCTGCACGGGTGCAGGTGCCTGCTCGGGCACAGGGGCCTCCGGTGTTACATCCGGGGCCTGTCCCTCCGGAGCAGTGACCTCCGGCATTACCTCCTCCTGGAGCATTGGCGGTGTATCCTCCTGTACCGGAGGTGCTTCCAGCATGGCAGGGGGAAGCTGCTCCTGCGGGCCGGGTGGAAGTTCGCCGCCCACTATCGCTCCGGGAAGCTGTTCCATCTGCTGGGGTGGCAGGCCCGGTGGCGGCATGAACCCGCCGGGAGGCATGGCTGCCGCCTCCCTTCTCTTCTTGACAACGAGAATGCCGAGCAGTCCCATCACCGCGATCAGAAGGAGCAGGACCAGAAGGACCACGATTATCAGCGCTGTGTTGCTGGTATCCTCGGTGTTGTCCGCTGGTTTGATCGGTGTATCGCCGGTGGGTTCATCTCCATCATCTGCAGGAGGCACGTAGATATGGAAGGCATCGATCTCCTTCTCCTCGCTCAATCCCGAGGTGGTGGACTCGGTGGCGATGACCTTCAGCCTGTAGTCGCCTGTCTCCAGGCCAGAAGTGTTCCATACGAAGGTGGTGTCGACAAGGCCGGAGGCACTTGGGACCAGCTTCCAGTTCGACCCATCAAGGCTGTACATCAGCTTGTAGGTGATCTGATCGTCGTCCTGGTCAAAGCCCTCCCAGGAGATGGTAATGTCTCCCGTATTGTTGGAGCCTGGTGCAGGCACGGAGAGGAAGTCCACAGTGGGTGCATCCGGATTGTTCAGGATCAGGCTCTCGAACACGTGGAATGCGCTGAGGTTCGCCTCGGTCCGATCGTAGACCTCTATCTTGACGTTATATTCGCCGTCCTCCATGTCGGTCATGTCCATCCTGTAGGAACCCGTGTTTGGAATGCCGCCTTCCACCAGCTCCCAGTCGGACCCGGCCGGTGATACGTATATCCACACCATGAGCAGCTCATCCTCGTTCGGATCGGGATCCTCCGCGAACCAGCTGAACGATGCGTATCCTCTTATATCTCCTGAAGGCCCCTGCTCATTGGAGAGCATGGGGGCATCCGGGTTGTAGACCGTGACGTAGATGATCGATTCTGCCGAGGTGGCCTCCCTGGTATCCGTCAGGATGAGCTTCAGGGAATATGTGCCATCGTCCAGCATCGTGGAGTCCCAAAGGAACGAACCGGTGTTCGGCTCATCCTTGAGCAGGTACTGCCAGTAGGAGCCTGCCAGTTTGTATTGAAGGGTTACCGTCAGGTCGTCGATCTCATCCTCCTCGTCGCCGGAGGACCAGGTGATCTCCACATCTCCTCCCACCTCGTCCTCCTCTGTGGGCGACCTTATGGTTCCGTAGGGTCCATCGTTGTTGTAGATGGAGAAGGTTCCAGAGAAAGCTTCCACCGTGAGCTCCGAGGGGTCCTCGGCCACGAGCCAGAGTTTGTAGTCTCCGCCATCATCGTAGGTGGTCGTATCGAGGGAGTAGCTCTGGGCTGCGTTGTTGAACGTGCCGGTGATCAGAGGTATGTCGTACGTATCCCCGCCGTTATCGGAGAGGCTGAGGGTCACCTTGATATCCGTATACTGGACCTCCGGATCGGATATGGCCCACCTGATGGTGGTGATGCCCGAGACCTCCTCTCCATTGGTCGGCTTGAGGAGCTCGGCCACAGGGGGGTCGGGGTTGTTGATGCTGAATGTGAACGTGGTAAGTGCCTCCACGGAGGTGTCATCCAGATCTGTGGCCACGGCCTTGATGATGTATTTTGTGTTGTCCGGGACCCTTGGGTCCATGGTATCCCATGCGTAGTTCCCCGTGTTCACAAGGTCCTCGGCGATGGTCGTGTATACGCCATCCCCAACACGGCTGTAGAACAGGTCCACGGAGACCTCATCCCCGTCCTCGTCGTCCGAGGCCATCCATATGATGTCGAGGACCCCCTCAACATCCTCCCCACCTACATTATCCTCCATCAGGTCGTTGTTGAAGAGGAACTCCGGGGCGTCAGGGTTGAGTATGCTGACGGGTATCACCTTGGAGGCGGTATCCCCCCAGTAATCAAGTGCGCTTACCCTGATCTCGTAGTCACCATCCGGGGTGTCGTACTCGCCCGACGTCTTGATCGCTGTCTTCCACTCCACAGAGCTGGCCGCACCCTTGCCGGCTGCCAGGCTGGCCCAGCTCCCTCCAACGGGCCTGTACTCGACGTCGACCTTGATGTGTGATGCCGCCGCATCGGGGTCCACAACGCTCCACGAGATCTCCTCGGCTCCCTCCAGGACGGCCCCCTCGGAGGGGCTGCCGATGGTTATCACCGGTATCTCGCCGTCGATGTCGAACACCCGCTGCGTCTTGAGGGCCTGGCCGATCCAACCCAGATAGGCCTTGTTGTTGGTGCCGTGCCTTCTCGGATACGCATCCTGGACCAGGGCTATCTGCGCATCGACAAGGGCGTTGTCGAAGGAGGCGTCCTCTACCGTTATGGTGAAGTTGACCCACGCCTTGGTGGAGCTGTGTCCTCCGAAGGCCTCGATACTGATGGGGGAGGCGGATGCGCCCCTTGTTGAGATGTCGCCCTTGAGCCTTGAATCGATAGCGGAGCTGTTGGGGCTTGAAGATCCGCCCACGTAAGGGACCATACCGTCGATGACGTATCTTGGGATCCCGCCGCCGAAGTTGTAGTAGCTCCTCCTCGACGTTGCCGAGGTCAGGGGCGTTCCGGTCCCGTAGGTCCCGCCGCCGCTGTGCCACTCGATGCCGATATACTTATCCGGGAAATAATCGTCATCCATGTCCAACCTGTTCATCGCTCCCACAACGCCGGCGCAGTAGCCGCACCAGGTGGCGGTGAAGTCCTCTATCATCACCCTCTGCTGGGTGCCCGTGGACACATTGGTATTATTGACAGGGACGAAGGCCGCCTGATAGATATCGGCACAGCTTACCTGTGCGCCTTGCGGATCGTTGTTCTCCCTGACGAGCGTTTTGTGCTTGTCCTGGATCATTACCACGATGGCGATATCGTCCCACGTGTTGTTATCAAGAACGTTGGCCGAGTAGTTGGGGTCGGAATCGGTGTAGAACGTCGGCTTGTTGAACGAGATGTTGTACGTCTCGGACATGCCGTACAGGCCCCTTGTCGGCCCCCTTGACGACGCGTCGGCCGATGTAACCTGGCCAGCGAAACCAATGATGGCCAATGTGCCGACC
>JAUVCY010000064.1 GCA_030595585.1 Thermoplasmatota archaeon | reverse complement strand
ACAACCTGGACCCTCTCAAGAATACGACGAGATCTGAATCCACCTTCATACAACTCCCCCCCCTCTCGTTTGACTTATGAACCCCTGGAGAGATGGATGTTATCCCACAGGGGATCCCATCATGTTTGACAACAGTGACCTTAAGATCTACAACACGGGCTTCTTCCTCTTCGACAGGATGATAGGAGGGTTCCTTCCGGGGAGGATCTACCTGCTTGTTGGGGACAACTCCCTATGCTTCCACCTGCTCGACAGACTGGGGGCCCTCACCGCCTCCGAGGGCGGCGAGGTCCGCTACGTCGACGGTGGACACAGGGTGAACCCGTTCTCCATGGCGAGCGTTCTCAGGGCAAGGAGGATCGATCCGGGAACGGCCCTGGAGAGGGTCCACATCGCCAGGGCGTTCACCGCCTACCAGATGGATTCCATCATCCGGTCCGGCCTCCCCCCTGAGGGAACGGACATGGTGCTTGTATCTGCGATAGACCGGATGCTCTGCGACCCGGAGGTGGAGCTGGACGCAGCAAGGGGAATGCTCTCCAACTGGATGGAGACGCTTCACCAGCTGGCGAAAAAGGGAACGTGCGTGGTCATAACCGCTACCGGAAAGGGAAACGGCGGGGAGCTCATCCAGGACATGAGAGAAAAAGTCTTCAGGTGGACCACCATCCAGGGCAGGCCGGGAGGCGGCATGAGGATAGTCACCCAGGGGGGCGTGTGGAAGGATATCAGCATGGTGGACCCGTTCCAGCACATGCTCGACGACTTCGTCGCGGAGGCGTCCTGATGGGGAGAACGTGTCCCACGTACAGGATGCTCCTGGAACAGGAGCTGGACTCCTGGAACTCCTTCAGAAGAGGACTCAGAAAAGAGGACCAGGAGGCGTTCGACCGCATCATGTTCTCCGTGAGGTCACACGCCAGCGCTTCGTCAAACTCAGCAAGGTTGAACCCGTTCGAGGCCGTGGTGATGTCGGCCCTGGTCGAATTATATAGAAATGAACGTAGAGAACAATAATATCACATCATTTATTGGAACTGCAGGAACGATATCAGACGAAATGTTTCGTAGGTTATTTATATTCATATTCAGTTGTTATCCCGGGGGAGACCATGAATATAAAGGATTGGGCAGGGTCCATTATCGATGACAAGGATAAGGTGAAGGAGCTCTCGAAGGATGACGCGGAGGATGTCTCGGCCTTCCTCAATGGGATGTCGCAGATACTGAAGAAGTGGAACACCTTCCCTCTGATGGATTTCAAGTACAAGTTCAAGACCGCCTACTACCTCTATTTCGTAGGGGACCTCCACGGGGACCTGATCACAGCCCAGAACCTCGTTCGGAAACTGGAGAAGATAAACAGCACGCTTCACGAGAAGGGTACGGAGGGGGGATTGAAGGAGGTGGGGCTCAAGCTCCTGTTCATGGGCAACTACATAGATCTCTCCCCTCCCTACATAGAGAACGGCGGTCTAAAGACGCTGCTGTTCCTGCTCGCCGCCAAGGCCACCTATCCCGAGGACATCTACCTCCTCCGGGGAAACCACGAGGCGAAGGAGTTCATGGAGTTCAGCAACTACGACCTGCCCGATGAGGTGGAGGATATGTTCGGGGAGGATATGGCGGACGAGATAATGGATAACATCGGAGGGATCTTCTCCAGTTTGCCCCTGTTCGCCAGGACGCCAAACGGCATCGTGGCCTCCCACGCCGCCTTTCCCCGCGGAAGGACAAAACCCGTGGGGATGTTCAAGACCACCGACGCAGACATCATATCCACCACGGTGTGGGGAAGCCCGCGTGAGCTGGAGGTGGACAGGGGGGAGATCAGCGACGAGTGCGATTTCGACGAGGAGTACCTCAACATCTTCCTGAACGAGATGGGCAGGAAGGTCCTCATCAGGGGCCACGACAAGAAGGCTTCGGGCTACGCCATGTACGGCGGGAAGATCCTGACCCTCTGCTCATCCAGCAGGTTCCGCGGCAATGGCGCCGGGGGCATCCTGCTGGGCCGGGCACTTGTTCACCCCGACAAGACCATAGGGTCCACGGACGATATCAAGCTCATCCAGCTCAAGGGGCTCGACTTCAAGAAGAGGGATATCGTCGACTGGAAGGATAAGTAGGTACATATTCAGCCCCCTCTCCCCCTTTCAGCTTCCTTTAAGCGCTGACACGGATCTCGCCTCGACAGCTGCGAGGCGTTACATTGATCAGAGGGTGGGTTCTCGACGCATACCCAGACAGAGGGGCCGACCTGATGGACATCTGGGTCCTTCAGGAGAACGGCAGGAGGACCAGGCTATCGGTTCCATTTCATCCTACGATCTCCGTGGGGGGCCCAAAGGAGAGGCTGCGGTGGCTGGGCGACGTGCTCTCCTCCCACGAGGGGGTCCGCAGGGTGGAGATGGTAGAGAGGGTCCTTGACGTCCAACACAGGTCACCCTCGCCCTCCCTCCGGATAGATATCTCCAGATACTCGATGATGGGCCGTATCGCGGAGATGATAGAGGGGTGGGGGCGCTGGAAGGAGTTCGAGCTGTACGACGTGGATATCAGGCTCCCCACCCGCTACTTCATGGAAAATGGCATATACCCGCTCGCACACGTGGAGGTGACCAGCTCGTTCCGCGTTCTGGACGAGCCAGACTGGGTCACCTCCCACCTCCCACCCCTCTCCTGTTCCCGCATGGATATCATCCCCGAGAAGAACGGCCCGGTCCCGTCCATGGACGACCGCCTCACCGCCGTGCAGGTGGACGATGAGAAGGTGGAGGGGGGCTCCGAGGAGGACCTGATACTGGAGCTCGTCTCGATGATAGGGAGAAAAGACCCCGACATCCTCACCACCTCGGGAGGGGACTCCTTCGGCATGCCCTACCTCCAGTACAGGGCCCGGGTGAACAACGTGGAGGGAAAATTGATCCTGGACCGCTCCGGGTCCCCCCTCCGGGCACCGTTCAAGAAGGGGACCTCCCACTTCAGCTACGGCAACGTACTCTACAAGCCCTCCCCGTGCCTCATGAACGGGAGGCTCCACATCGACGAGAGGAACTCCTTCGTGGTCAAGGAGGGGGGCCTCCTGGGCCTTGCACTTCTCTCCAGGCTCTCCCTGCTCCCGCTCCAATCGATGGCCAGGCTCTCCCCGGGGTCGGCCATCTCCTACATGGAGTGCGTGGAGGCGGCCAGGAGGGGGTATCTTATCAGGTGGAAGAAGAACCTGGCCGAGGAGTGGAAGAGCGGCCTGGAGCTCATCAGAAGCGACAGGGGAGGCCACATATTCGACCCCATCGTCGGGGCCTTCTCGGACGTCGTGGAGATGGACTTCTCCTCCTTCTATCCGCACATAATGTGGAAGAAGAACATCTCCGTGGAGACGCTCAACTGCGAATGCTGCACCCCCGAACAGAAAAACACCGTGCCGGGCCTTGGATACCACATCTGCTCGAAACAGCAGGGGCTCATCTCCACGGTCGTGGGAAGGGTCCTCGAAAGCAGGATGCGCTACAAGAGGATGTACCTCGAAAGCGAGGGGGCCCCATATCAGGACGGGGAGGCGGACCTCGGCCCCCTCAAACCCCCTGAGGGGAAAGGGAGGTACCACCACGCCTCCAACATGCTCAAATGGCTGCTGGTCACCTGTTTCGGCTACACCGGATACAAGAACGCCAGGTTCGGCCGGATCGAGGCGCACGAATCGATCACCGCCTACGCCAGGGAGTTCATGCTCAGGGCCAAGGAGGTTGCGGAGGAGGCGGGGTTCTCCATCCTCCACGGGATAGTGGATTCCCTCTGGATAAAGGGACCCCTTGACGGGGCGGACGAAGTGGCCGCGGCGATCGAGAGGGGCGTGGACATCCCCATATCCGTGGATGCCAGATACAGGTGGATCGCCTTCCTTCCAAACAGGGCCAACGGGGTGGGGGCCCTGACCAGATACTACGGGGTCAGGGACGACGGGGAGATCAAGGTCAGGGGGCTGGAGATAAGGCAGCACTCCACCCCCAAGTTCATATCGGACCTCCAGACGGCGGTCATACAGGCGCTCTCTGCGTCCCCCAGCGCGGAGGAGGTCCCCTCGTTCATTCCCGACGCCTTCTCCGTGCTGGGCAGGTACGGGGAGGTGCTCAGGAGCAGGGAGGTGGACCCGGCCGACCTTGCGCTCACCATAAGGACCTCCCGGACGCTGGACGAATACACCACGGACTCAGAGCACGTGGCGGCGATGAAGCTCCTCAGGAGGGCGGGCTTCGAGGTGAACGCGGGTCAGAAGGTGAGGTTCGTGGTCCTGGACCACGGCTCCAGGAGGCCCGAGGCCAGGGTGTGCCTGCTGGATGATGACATGGACGGCGTCCGATACGACGTGAACAGGTACCTTGAGCTCTCCGCCAGGGCGGCGGCGTCCGCGCTCTCCGTCTTCGGCGTCGATGAAAAACACGCCCTCATGGGTTTGAAAGGCGTGGAACAGAAACGCTTGATGTCCCCATGATCATTGTCGGCCCGATCCCCGGGCCTTATCTTATGTGCCGGTCCTTTTCGGCCGGTACATCTTTTCTTTTTATCCTCTGTTCGGGCTTATGTACTACCCCTTATTACTTTTCCTTTCAACAATTCTCTCACCCTAGTTTATATACTATGAAAAACGGTTAAGCAAATGTACCGTAACTGTTTATTAACAACACCCTCTAAGGGTGCCTGATATACTCTCTCTTGGAAGGAGGTGTAATTCTGGTTTGGAGTAAGACCGCCCCGTACATACTGTCAGCTATAGCCCTTACCCTGATGCTTCTTTTACCCGGCATGACCATCTCCGGTGACGTGGAAGAGGACGTTGATACCGATAGCAATGAGACCCCAGGGACGTACGTATCCCAGCCCACCCATTTCGTTAGAAATGAGGGCCAGATAGATAACGACAACGTTATCTTCTACTCGGAGGGCGGACCCCTGCAGATAGCGTTCCTCGAGCGCGGACTGCAGTACGTCCTCGTCGAGGGCGAGATCGGCTTCAGCTATTTCGTCTCGTTCGACGGGGCCAACGGGGCGACGGTGGAGCCCTCCGAGGCGACAGATGGGATCAGCAACTACTTCCACGGCTCGCAGGAGTCCAGCTGGATCACGGACGTCCCCCACTACCGGAGGATAACCTACAGGAACGTCTACGATGACATCGACCTCTCCTTCCACATCGAGGACGGCAGCCTCAAATACGATTTTATCGTCCATCCTTCGGCGGACCATTCGGATATCCGAATGATATATTCGGGCGCTGATGTCAGCATTGTCGATCTGGAGCTCCTTATCGAAACGACATTGGGCAGCATCGTGGAACGGGCCCCGGTATCATTTCTCACCGATGGAACGCCTGTCCCTTCCAGCTGGACGATATCTGAAGAAGGGGCCGTATCCTACTCAATTGGCCGATATGATACCTCACAGACCCTGATCATCGACCCCATCCTGGAATACTCGACATACGCGGGGGGAGGAAGCGACGATCACGGTTACTCCATGGAACTCGATGGAAAGGGTTGCATCTACATTGGAGGCATGACCTACTCCAACAATTTCCCTATCTCATCCGGAGCATTTGACACATCCAACGGAGGGAGTGGGGATGCTTTCGTGTTCAAGCTGAGCAGGGGCGGGGATAGGATCATATACTCCACATATCTGGGAGGTTCCAATGTGGATTACGGGTACGGCCTTGCCGTGGATGGCTCCGGCTCCGCATATATCGTTGGGTCCACCCTGTCCAACAATTACCCCACGACGTCCAGCGCATACGACCGGCAGTTCCAACAGACCCAGTCGAACAAGGATATCTTCGTAACCAAACTATCCGCGGGAGGCAACTCCCTTGCCTATTCCACGTATATCGGCAGGAGGGGTGATGATGTGGGGAGGGACATCGTTGTGGACAGCAGCGGTTACGCATATATCACGGGTTACTCCTCCAGATACTGGAATTGGGCCCAATACAACTACCCCACGACCTCCGGAGCGTACGACACCTCACACAATGGTGGCGGATACGATGCGGTCGTCACCAAACTCCACTCGAACGGTGGGTCCCTCGTCTACTCCACGTTCCTGGGAGACAATGACGATGATGATTACGGCATGGCCATTGATATCGACTCCTCGGGAAATGCCTATGTGACAGGATCCACCCAGTCGAACGGGTTCCCGACGACATCCACCGCCTTCGACCGCACCTATAACGGGGCATCCGATGTGTTCATCACCAAATTCAACTCGGCGGGTAGTTCGCTCACCTTCTCCACCTACCTTGGAGGAACGGGAAACGACCTTGGATACGATATAGAGTTGGACGCACGAAGCAGGCCCTATATTACCGGAAGTACCGCATCGACCGGATTCCCCACCACGGGCAACGGCTATCAGGGGAGCTATCAGGGAAATACAGACGGATTCCTTACGCTTCTGGCATCGAACGGCCGGTCGCTTGTGAACTCCTCCTACATCGGGGGTACGGGCCATGACGTGGGATCTGCACTTACCCTCGACAATGAGGGGTTCGTTTACGTTGCCGGCTTTACTGGATCGACCAACCTGCCCGTCACATCAGACGCCCTCTATCCCACGAGATCAGGGGGTTATGACGCTTACGTAATGAGGATGAACATGTCGGAGGGGGGCGGCCTGAACTACTCCACTTACCTGGGGGGAACAGCGGATGAATACCTCGCAGGCGTCGAAGTTGACAACGCTCACTCGATATACCTTGCCGGAAGAACCTCATCCACTACGTTCCCAACGACATCCAGCGCCTATGACACATCACATAACGGCAACTACGATCTCTTCTCATCCAAGATCATGTTCAACGACATCGTTCCAGGAAACCTCACCGCGACGGCGGGGATCTTCTACATCAACCTCTCCTGGGAGTCGCCTCCCGACCGATCCGGAGGCGCCTTTGATTTCCTGGGGTATACCGTTTACAGGGGGACCTCCTCCACATCCCTCTCACCGATCGCCCAGGTCAACAGCCTCAACTGGTACAACGATACGATAGTCCAGTTCAGCTCGCAGACGTTCTACTACGTCATCACCGCCCACTTCAACGTTCTCGGAGAGGGCTATCCCTCCAATATGGCAAATGCGGAACAGATAGTCCCATCTCCTCCCCTAAACTTCGAGGTCACCCCGGGTGACCTGTCGGTCTCTCTCCAATGGGACCTTGTCGATCAGGTCTACCTCGACATGTTCGACGTCAATTACACGGTGTACAAGGGGCTGTCACTGGCCTACATGTTCAAGCAGGCAACACTTGGGGCAACGGACAGCTACTTCGATAACAATATCTCAAAGGCGCCCCGGCCCTATTTCTATCGCATCTCATACAAGTTCCGTACGATCGGGGAGGGGATCAAGTCCCCTACCCTGGAGGTGTGGCCGAACACCCCTCCGTCACCTCCCACAAATCTCACCGGCGAGGCGTTCTATCAACGAAATAACCTCTCCTGGTCCGGCCCGGAGATATCCGGAGGCTATCCGCTCTCCGAATATCGCATCTACGGCGGAGATTCGCCTGATAACCTGATTCCCATTGCGGCCCTGGACCCCTTTACCACCGACCATCTCGAAACTCCGGTGGTCCCTGGAAGATACAGATATTACGCCGTCTCCTGTTCCAACGCACTGGGAGAGTCCGAGCTCTCGGAGATAGTGGAGATCAAGGCGGTATCGATACCATCCGCCCCAAGGGCCCTGGGTGCGGAACCCGGGGACGGCAGGATAACCCTCTCGTGGGAGACCCCGGAGCATACGTGGGGGCTCCCCATCACCGAATTCTCATTGTACAGCGGCACATCGCCGGATCAAATGGCCCTATTGACCACCCTTGGGCCCAACCAGTTCAGCTTTGTCGATATCGTCAAGAACGGTGTTGTCAACTACTACTTCATATCAGCCTCCAACGTTCACGGTGAAGGGCCTTTTTCCGGCACGGTGAGCTCACTGGCCAGCGGCCGGCCCGGAAGGGTGGAGGGCCTTTCCGCCCATCTCCTTCCCCACGGCCTGATCCTCGCCTGGGGAGATGTAGATCACGATGGCGGGTCCGCCATAAGCTCATACAGGATCTACAGATCGGAAACGCCCTACGAGGATGGAAGGGCGGTCCTTGAGAGGATACCCTCGGGCACCAATGAATACGAGGATACCACGATAGAGGTGGGAACGACGTATTACTACTGGATCTCGGCCGTTAACGATAACGGTGAGGGTCCCTTGTCCAACGTATCGTCGG
>JAUVCY010000259.1 GCA_030595585.1 Thermoplasmatota archaeon | reverse complement strand
GGGGAGGAGATCGAGCCCCTGTATCCAAAGCTTTCCAAGTTCTATGCATATCTGGTGAAGCTTGAACTCATGAAGATCACGGACAAGAACGCAGATGATAAATGAACGTCCTATTTTCTCTTCTTTTTGGTCTTCTTCTTCTTTTTCTGAGGCTTCTGTTCCTCCTCCTCCATCATCTCCTCCTCCGAGTCGACACTTTCTGAGCGAATACCTTCGCGAAGATAAGACGGATCTATAGATTCGTCGGTATCGCCCTCTTCGAGGTCGGACATCTCCTCCAGTTCCTCATCCTCGATCTCTTCCAGCATCCTCTCCTCCTCCTCATCGAGGTCCTCGTCGAGGTCATCCTCCAGCTGGTCCAGTTCCTCAAGCTCCTCCTCGTCGAACTCTTCCTCTTCCAGATCCTCGTCGAACTCCTCCTCCTCCATGGGCAATCCATCCTCGTCCTCGTCGGAGTACTCATCGTAGAAGGCATCATCCTCGTAATCGTCGTCGTACTCCTCATCCTCGTAGATCGCCTCATCATCCATGGGCCCTGGATCCTCCTCGAAGGATCTCCTGTTGGATCGGGTGATGAACAGGATGGCCACGATGATGAATATCAGCACTATCAACCCCACGATCCCCATTATCATCTCGTTGGAAATTGTTCTATCCTCCTCTGTATCCACCACGTCGACAGTGGTGAAGGACCACCCCTTCAAGGCAGTGGGGGCGAAGGTCGTCCCCTCGAGGGACCTGGCGCCTGTGGTGAGCGATATCAGATATTCGGTGTTGGCGATCAAACCACCGTGCTTGATGGTCAATGTCATGTTCCCGTTGGACCACACGAATTCGGGGTTCTTCAATGGAGGGTCGAACAGGATCGAGTCCCTAACGCTCTCTCCATCCACGGGCTGGTTGAATGAGATCACGATCGAGGTGATAAGGGGAACATCAACCCCTTTCGGTCCGAAAAGGATCATCTCCAGGTCCAGGGGCGGGGGTTTGTATTCGTAGTAAGGGAGGGACACATCGATGTAGCCCCAATCGGGGTTCTCCACCGTTAGTTCAAAGAAATTGGATGAGCCGGTGAGGTATCCAGATCTCTCTCCATCCACCCCCGCAAGTATTTCCGGAGGTTCCACAATGAAATATCCCCTGAGGGGAAGGACCGAGACCCTGAAGTTCGCCTCCCCCTCCGGGTCTGACAGCTTCGTCTCGATAACGTTCTCGGAATCGTCAAGGAGGGTCACGATCGCGTTCACTATGTAGCCCGTTCTGGGCCCTTCTCCATACTGAACCCTCAGCCGGACAAAGCCCTGTCCTGGCACCTCGTAATGGTGAAGGGTGAGGTTCACCACCATATCATCTGTGGTTCCCGTAAGCAGTATGAATTCGGTTATATTGTCCAGATATCCCGATCTGAAATCAGCCTCTCCCCTGTGCTGCTCAACCGCCATTGACAGTATCCTCTCCTGGGTGGCATGGGATATGATCGTCGTGAAGGTAACGACCCCTTCCTCGCTTGCCCTGGAGGAGATGATAATGGTCCCGTTGAAGTCAATGAGGTCCACGGTGGCATTTCGTGCGGGTAACCCGGACATGGGGCCTCCCACTCCATAGAACACATTCACCACTATCTCAACCCTTGGAAGCTGGGTAGTCACCGAGATCGGGTCTGACATCTCTGATGGGTTCATGCTTTCGTCGATGGCGTAGACCCTGAAACTGTATGCGATCCCGGGCAGGAGGTCTGTGATCACCGCACCTCTCTGGTCCCCTGTTACCCTCAGCACTTCACTGAATGACGAGTGTGATCCCGACCGGTTCATCTCAATGATGAACTCCAGAAGATCCTCCGTTGTGGGCATGCTCCAGGAGATGGAGATCGTGTGCTCGGTCGTTGTCGCAACTGCCAGGTTGCGGACCTTTCCAGGCGGTGTCAGGTCCAGGGTCGTGTTGAGATCGGGCAGCGATGGCTCGGACTCCCAGGTCCCGTCCCATGCGGATACCTTGAAATATGCTGTAACGCCAGGGCCCATGTCATCCGTTTCAAAGGAGTTGTTCACGGTCCGGCCTATCACATCCCATCCGCTTGATGAGCTGTTGTGCCAGTAGATCAGGTACTCGGTGGTGTCGTCCTGATTCCTTTCCCAGTTCAGCAGGAAGGCCTCGCGGAGCTCCAGCGTGAATATCCTGAAACCGGTAGGCTGGGCTGGCAGGTCGATATCGGGAGAGGTAAAGGGTACCAGGTGAGAATAGGAGGTATCGATGATGTAGGTGTCGTCCCACCTGTCCGCCGTACCCATTGAGAATACGGTGAGAGCGGTGGTCCTGAACGTGGGTGTGTTCCTGCCCTCGTAGACCCGGTTTATCCCCCTGAAATAGGGGATCTTCCCGTCTGGTGCCGTCAATGGGTCATCTCCTCCGAACCGGGGTGTGGAGTAGAACTGTACGTCGTCGAGGGTGAGCTCGATCTCCACCCCCTCGAAGGGATCCTCATTCCGGTCGAGGAGCATGATGCCCATAGTGTACTCCACGGAAATGGTCGCAGTCTCGCTCACGTTGACCAACCTTATGATGGAGTCCACAGACCTGATAAAGGAGTCCTCACCTGCGACGAGCGTGGATGAGATGTCGCTCCCGTGGACCTCGATCATGGACCTCGTTGCATTGATGGATGTCCAGGAGGTTATCCTGGTGTCGAGGATGAGGCCCAAGTTAAGGTCATGGGCGGAGATCCCCACGTCTGCGGTTATATTCGTATTGGTGATCAGGACCTCATTTCCTGTCAACATCAGGGCTGGTTCATCAGACAGGGAATCGATCTCGCATCTGTTCACGTTCGCGACCACCCCTATGTCCATGATGAGAAGTCCGTTCCTTCCGGCCGATCCCAGATCCAGGTCCAGGTTCGAGAGCGTGAACGTTGAGCCAAAGCCCATTGCGGAGATAGCAGTTCCGTTCTTCCCATCGACACTGAACTCCACCTCATGAACGGTCAGGTTCTTGGAGTTGAGGACCATCATGCCCGTGTTGTTCTCTCCCTCCACCTCAACTCTCCCCCCTCTGATGGTCATGTTCTTTCCCTCTGTTACGACTCCCGTGGACATGTGGCCCGTGGTCGTTATAACATTGCCAGAGGCCAGGCCGGTCGCGTCGAACATGCCTCCGGTGGATAGGTTCCCATCTGCATATATCAGGTTGTGGAGGATCTCTATGGAGGTTTCAGCAAGGAGCATCAATCCGTTTGAACCGAGGCCTTTTGCGATGATCTGATTATTGGTGATATGGGAACCGGTCCCCATACCAAGCTCCATTCCCGTCGCCATCTCCCCTGTGAGAACAAAGTGATTATTCGAGATATTCAGCCTATTCGCCGAAATGGAGGAGATCGAAATGGAGATATTGGCGCTGTTATCGAATACGTTCTCGCTTATCAACGTCATACTGGACATCTCCAAAGTGATACCCTTTGAACCATCGTTCTGGATCGTGAACGTACTGTTGTTGATGATCAGATCCCTTGTGGATGTGGACCCTATCC
>JAUVCY010000130.1 GCA_030595585.1 Thermoplasmatota archaeon | reverse complement strand
TCATACCGGAGTTCGTTATAGATGGAACCGTGACGGACTGGGAGGGGGCACCTGTTGAGGGTCTGAACGTATCCCTGATACTGCACGATGTGGAGGAGGTCCAGATCGCCTGGACCCTCACCGATAGCGAAGGGTACTACGCTTTTGAGGGGCTCACCATGGGGGATTACACGGTCCGGACGGAATTGGCCGAACTGTACGATCCCTACGAGTCGGAGATGATAGGTGCCAGCGGGTGGCTGGATATCAACGTTCCGATCTCCGTTGAGAACAGGTCTGTTGCTGATATCATCATCAGGGTGATAGGTCAGGGCGGACCCTTTGACGGAGTGGATATCTCGATGTGCCAGGTAATCCTCTACAGGGACGCTGTTCTCCTGAACACGACCACCTCGGATGGGAATGGCATTTACATCTTCAGGAACATATCTTACGGTGGGAACTTCTCCCTGAAGGGGTCCGCCCCGGTGGAGTTCCAGCCCGTGGAGAACGTCAGGTCAGGGTACCTTGAGAACACCACATACGATATCACGGTCTCGGGATACGAGGTGAGCGCGGAGATATATCTGCCTCACAGGGTCGAGATACCGCTGGGATATCTGAACATCACCTCCAGAGCTCCTGTTGGAGATGATATCCCGCTGGACGAGCCGATAGTGATACAGTTCTCCACGGCGGTGGGTACATCCACGATCGACCAGCTGATCGAGATCACCCCTGCCCTTGATAACGTGGTATACAGCTGGTCAGGCGACCTGATGACGCTGACGCTGGAACATGACGATATGCAGCCCAATACGACGTATACCATGCTGTTTCCGTCAAGTGCACTGTCGATAGATGGCTATCCGCTTCATTCAGGGAACGACCTGGAGTGGAACTTCACCACCGGGAGCTCGGCCGCGTCCTGGAGGATCACGGAGGCCATTGTTGACTTCCAACCCGGGGACCTGTACCTCACCGTGGCCCTGCAGGGAAAAGATGGGATGACGGTATATCTGGTAGTGGATGGGGTCGGGTCCTTCATCGTCCCCGCAGAGCTGGGATCATATTACAAGATGGTACCCATCTCCGAATTCGACTGGAACGCCACATACAGCTACCACTTCTCCTCTGCCGATGGAGGCCCTGATGAGGCGCCTGCGTTCTCCGGCACGTTCACGACCCCGGCCAACCCGGCGGTGCCGCCTGGTTGGGATATCTCCGAGGCCAGCGTGACCGTTGATGAGGAGGGAGATTGGACCGTTGAGGTGACGGGCGAGGCCGGGATGGACGTTTACATCGTCATAGACGGCGTGGGCTCCTTCCTGCTGGAGGAGACCGAGGATGGTGTGTACGAGCTCACCATATCCGGAGACGAGTTCGACTGGGAGGAGGATTACTCCTACCACTTCTCCGACAGCTCCGGAGGCGATGATCTGGTCCCCTCGGTCGGCGGGACCACAAGTACGCCATCCGAGCCGGAGGGGTCGGATGATGATAATGACCCTATACGGACGGCCACCGTGTGTGGCCTGATCCTGGTGATAATGGTGCTCTTGACCATCCTGCTGATCGTATTGGTCATGAGGAGCAGGAGAGGTAAGAAGGAGCTGCTGGACGAGGAGTAATATCATCAGTTCAAGGCAGAAATGTGCCGTATCCTCCCATTCGCCGATACGTTACCGTCCCATTAATATAGGATATAGTGACATTGTTGGGCGTTAGCAGGGAAGGGATAGTCATGAAGAGGTCGATGAAGGACATATTGCTAATTTTCGCTCTGTGCATTACGCTAATGATCACGGCCGTGCCGGTTTCTGGATCGGATGAAGCGAGGGGAGAGCCTTGGCCCCCAATGACCGATTTCCACAACGCTTACGTTTATCTGAACCTGACATATGGGAACGGAACGCCGGCCGAGGGGTTCGACGTTGAGTACAAGAACAAGAGGTCCGGTTCGATCATGTCAAAGCTCACCAACTTATCCGGACAGGCCAAGTTCACCGTACATGGATTGGATTGGGGCGTGGGAACGATCAAGTTCAAGGAGGGTTCCCTGTATCAGGGGTATGAGGAGTTCTTCATCGGGCCCGATCAGTCGGTCTATCTGGATCTGGTGGTAGGCGATGTCCCGGCCCATGTGAACACGATAACGGGAATATTGAGGAACAGGACATCGGGTGAGCCGGTGTCCGGTATGGAGGTGAAGGTGCTGGGGGCGGATATCTACGGGAACTCCTACTCGGAATCGGCCATCTCCGATGAGCTGGGTTCTTACGAGATCATGGTCCCCAACTCGACCAGGACCTTCAGGCTGGATGTATATTCCACTGGGGGGGAGGGGTTCTTCGATCACTACGGGTTCGCCCTGATAAACGATCCTCCGGAGGTCGTGGATCATGATATCGACCTGCTGCCGACCTATATTACCGGGTCGACGTTTCGGTTCAAGGCATACAATTCCACCACCGATCAGGTTATGCCAGATGGGAATTTGAACCTCGTGGGCTATACGTCGGACTACGACTTCAGTTATGGGTTCATGGGCAATATACCGCGTGTCGGCGACTGGTTCCAGCGGGAGCTGCCGATAGGGGAATACGAGTTCTCCTGGACGTTGCCAAAGGACCTTGACTGGAATGTGACCTTCAGCGCAACGGGTGATTTCCTGATGAACGACACCCCCCTGGACCTGGAGATGGGAGTGGCGGTTCCCGAATTCGTCGACCTCAACCTGGAGGTATGGAACTCGACCAACCCCCTGAATTATGCATATTTACGGTACAGCAAATTCTTGAAGACCCCTCAGGGGACGATCAAAATTTATTCCTATGTAAATTCCGATATCAACGGGAAACTTCATGTGGGGATCCCGATTGGTGTGGAGACCGAGGTGACAATCCATAGGGGGGGACATATCCCACAGTATATCACCCTTGACCCCACCGGGACAATGGATCTAAATATCACCCTTGAGGAGTTCATTTCAGAGGTGGTGATCCCACCCCTGGCAGACGTTACGATCGTGGTGAAGGACAGGGAGACTGGAACGCCTCTTCCCAGGGCCACCATCAACGGAAACGGGCAATACGGAGATTCTTATGTAAGCCTGGGATTCGGAAAGACCACCAACGACTATGGCGTATTCACCGGGCAGATCTCCCAGGGAGAGTATGAATATTTTTTCGCGGATCACAACCTCGGTCATGGGAGATTGGATACGGTGACCATAGGCCCCTCCAATCCGGAGATAGTGATCATGGTGGACAGGTTCGACGTCTACGGGGATATGGAGGAGTATCACTTCACCGTGAAGGACTCCAGCGGGATGCCGGCCCCCGATGTCTGGGTCAAGATCTATCCACTGGTTATGTATCCCGGACCAGCCAGCTATGTAGTGGAGTCGGACCCCTCGGGGGTCGTGAGGTTCTACGCGTATCCTGGCATCCCTCACCGTTTTTCCACGGATGATAACAGTGTGAACGATTATCGACCGATGTGGTCCTCGGGGTCCACGGATGTCACCACCCCTGAAACGGGGGGGAAAATGGATGACCTGATAGTTCACTCTTCCAGGCATCTGAACGCCGTCCACGGTTTCGTGAGGGACAGTACCAATATGGAGGTGCTCCCGCAGGTCAATGTGGAAACCAGCTCATTTGCGCCGGGAACCGACCCCATGTTCAATCCCCACATTGCGGACTACTGGGACGGTATCATCCACCTGTACACTCAACGTTTCAAGGGATCGAACGAGGACGGCTACTACAGGGTTCGGGGCAGGGATACGATGTTCGTCCTGGCCAGCGCCGATGGATACCTGCCGCTCCTCTACAGGCCGGAGATGGTCACGAGGGCTGACCTCCAGCACGATCTCCTGCTCGATCCGATCCCGGAGGAGACCTTCAACATAAGCGGCACAGTGATCGATCAGTATGGTGAGCCGCTGGATTCCGGGTGGTTGACGGTGACGGACCATGACAGGGGGGAGGCCCCCCTGAGGAAGTGGGCGGACCTGTCCGATGGAAATGAGTTCTCCTTTGAGGTGTGGAATGGTAATTTTACACTGTGCTTCGAAAACCGGACCTTGAAGGATTTCCTTACACTTGAGGCCACAGGTGACCAGGAGGGGATAGTGTTCCAGATCATACCGGAGTTCGATATCGACGGAACGGTGACCGATTGGGAAGGCACGGCCGTGGAGAGCCTGAATGTATCTTTGATACTGCATGACGAGGGTGAGACGGAGATCGCATGGACCCTTACAGATGCTGAGGGGTACTATGCTTTCGAGGGGCTCACCATGGGCGATTACACGGTCCGGACGGGATTGACCGAACTGTACGCTCCATACGAGACAGAGACGATCGCCGCCAGCGGATGGCTGGATATCAACATTCCGATCATCCTGGAGAACAGGTCCATCGCGGATATCTTTGGGCAGGTACTGGGAGAGGACGGGGAGTACATGGGAGGTATACCAGGGGCCAATGTTGGATTGAGCCAGGACGGCCTCCATGTGGTTACCACGTACGCAGATGAGCTGGGATATTTCCGGTTCACCAACGTATCCCACGGAACGAACTACTCCCTCAAGGCGACCCCGCCTGCGGGCCTGGAACCCATGGCGGAGATAAGGTCCGGATACCTTGAGAACTTCACCATGAACATCACGGTCTCGGGGTACGAGGTCGAGCTGGACCTGTATCTGCCCTACCAGGTGGAGACCCCCTCGGACTACCTCAATATTACAGGGGTCTGGCCCATACCCGGCGCAGTGGATGTGCCCCTTGATGAGAGGATAGTCATTACTTTCTCCATTGGCGTGGAAGGATCGACGATCGTCCACCTGATCAACATCACCCCCCCTCTGGAGAATATGATGTACAGCTGGTCGGGGGAAGGGATGACCCTTACCCTCGAATGCGATGATCTTATGCCAAACACGACCTACGAGGTCGCGTTCCCGTCAACTGCATTATCGATAGACGGCTATCCGCTTCATCCTGCAAATGTGCTGGTCTGGAACTTCACCACTGGAAGCACGGTGGCCACCTGGAAGATCACAGGGGCGAGTGTGGAGTTCATTGGGAGTGTGGACCTGACAGTTGCCGTATCGGGTATAGAGGGCACGTCCATCTATTTCGTGGTGGATGGGGTCGGGTCCTTCCTGATCCCTGCGGATATCGGCGCGTATCGCTCCACGATCCCGATATCCGAATTCGAATGGAACACCACATACAGCTACCACTTCTCCTCAACTGATGGAGGCCCCGATGAGGCACCTGCGTTCTCGGGCACCTTCACCACCCCTGTGAACCCGGCGATACCGCCTGGATGGGATATCACCGAGGCTGTCGTCACTGTTGATGAGGATGGCGATTGGACCGTTGAGGTGACGGGCGAGGCCGGGATGGACGTATTCATCGTCATCGATGGCTGGGGTTCGTTGAAGCTCGAGGAGACCGAAGATGGCGTGTACGAGCTCACAATCTCCGGTGATGAGTTCAACTGGGAGGAGACATACTCCTATCACTTCTCCGACAGTTCAGGAGGCGATGACCTGGCCCCATCTGAAAGCGGCAGCCAGACCATACCGCATAAGCCGGCAAGATCGGATGATGACGAGGATAACCTGACCCAGATAGCTGCCGTATGCTGTCTCTCGCTGGTGATCGTCCTTCTTGCGTTCGTTCTCATCTTCGTCCTGATATCCAGGAGGAAGAGGGCTAATAAGCTGGACTATGAAGAAGAGTAGAGGAGAGAGAATATCTCTCCTCCCCGGCCTTCCCGTGGTAGCCGCTGATACCGTCCCATTAATATATGATATAACGATATTATTGGACATTCCTGATGAAGGTGTCGTTATGAACAGATCCATTCGTGATATGACCATAATAAGCATTCTATGTATGGCTCTTTTGACCACAACCGTGCCCGTTCTGGGGGTGGATGACTTGAGAGATGGAACCAGGGTTGGCCCCACGGAATACCATATCTCCAATATCCTTGTGAACCTCACATACGAGAACGGTACGCCGGCCGCCGGTGTATC
>JAUVCY010000330.1 GCA_030595585.1 Thermoplasmatota archaeon | reverse complement strand
CATGTAGGTCGCCCTGAAATATTCCATGGACACCGAGACACACGGGTGGATCGGTGAGATGATGTAGCCGATGAAGATCGAGAAATACATCACCGAGAAGAGGATGGGGTCCATGGCGTCCTCACTATATTTTGCGATGATGATGGGTACCATCACCGAAACGGGGACGATGACCCTTCCCGTTGCCAGCCCCAACAGGGCCCCTGCAAAGACCACAAGGAAGGCCTTGGGGAGGGGCAGGGAGGCGATGACCCCGGGGGCGTTCGAGACGGTGAATATGTTGAGGAAGATGAACATCCCCAGTATTATCAGGCCGAAGTTCCACGCCTTCATACCACGGGTGATAGGCACAGCCTCTTTGATGGAGAGCCCTCCCAGGAGAAAGGCCATTCCCAGGCTGATCATAACGCCGATCAGCAGGAACCACTCGGCAAGTATGGAGGGGAAGATGTACATCATGGAAGCGTGGATGATGGGTGCGGAGAGGATCACAAGCACGGGTATCGCCATCTTCTTCGCACTGGTCTTACCCCTTGATATCCTCCCGTTCTCCACCTGCCTGAGAAAGAAAAAATATATCAGCAGCCAGAGGATCAGAAAACCGGGTATCGTGTAGAGTATCATCTCGTACAGGTCCAGCCCCGCCATCTTTGTAGCAGGCAGCAGAGTGGCCAGTGGATATATCATCACGATGAGGTGCCTGGACCATACGTTGACGGCCACCTTTACGTTCTTATCGAGGCCGGGAGCCGCCCTCTTGATCACCGGAGCGGAGAGTAGCGCCCCTCCGGGGATGGGGAGCATACCTATCAGCCCGGGGAGGACCACAAGGGCCTGCCTCCTCCTCATCCTGGTGTTGTCCACAAGGTCGTTGATAAGCCCCGACCTCTGCATCGCCCCGCCGATCACGGCTATCAGCGCCACGGAGACCGCAAGAAGGAGAACGGCCGGGTCTGTCAGGGTGTCGTAGGTTATCCGGGCGACCTCAAGAAATGGGAGGTCCGAAAACCCGAGGAAGAGAGCCGAGATGACCAGGGCTATCCAGAGGCTCTTCCTGGCAAGTATCATCAAGATCGCAATGGCGATGATGAACTCGATCCACACTATCAGATCGGACATGGCCCATATTCCTGCCCCGCCCTCCGGGACGACCATCGACCGCGATATTAGTATAAATCCGTTTGCCGAGAGGGCGGTAAAGATATCTCGGGTACAGCCATCACATATCCCTGACCCTTTCCGCGTAATCCTCCGCCGTGATGTAGCCGATCTCAACGTTCAGGGTGTAGGAGTTGGAGTCGTCCGTATAGTAGATCAATTCAGGGCCTGTTGCCCTGTGCAGGTCGCCAGCCTCCACAAGTAGGACCGTTACGGAGGCGTTGGCGTAATTGTGGGCATATCCTTTATCATAGGGCACCTCACATTCGATCTGACCCTCTCCACCTTTGGGGTTTTCACCCGTCTCGTAGCTCTGAACCCCTTCGAACATATCCAGGTTCATAACGATCCCAAGTTCAAATCGATCGGGCTGGTTCTCCTTCATCCTGATATCCCCTTCATCCGTCCACCTGAGCTCGGCATGAACGAATATGATCGGACCCAGGTCGTTGATGTCGATCTCGATGATCTCCCCTTCCATTGCGGTGTCGCTGTATGTCCTCTGGTCGGTGAGAACGTCCTCTATCTCGACCATTGGAGCGTTCGATGAGGTGAGGAGTTCCATGATATCGTCCCTTTCAATATGGTCGAAGGGATCGTTGATCCACGAGTTGAACTGATATGCGTTCACGCCACCAATTATCAAACCTGCCAGAAGGAAGATGACTATCAACCTGATGGGTTCACCAAGTCCGATCGTCGTGTATCTGGTCAGGGTGGTGGGCCTTCCAAGGAAACCTCCATCCTTCTGGTCACTCTCCCCCTTCAATTTCATCCTCTTTCGGGTGCCTGCATATGCGAGGATCGCAAACACGGTCGTCGCGATCGAGATGGCGATGCGGAGGTAGGAGGTGAAAATGGAGGTCTTTTCCAGGAGATCCGCGATATTTCCAGAGGAGTAGGCGAATATGGAATACGGGATCATTATGATGTAGTTGACAATGATCGCCAGCCCATAGAGATATATCATGTCCCTCTCCCTCTTGTGAGCGATCTCCCTGATGCAGAAGATCAAAAGGAGGATCCAGCAGATTAAAATAACGGCTTCGATCACCCTGTAAATGCCCATTGTAATCGCGATCTGCAAATAGAAACTGGAGATGGATCCGGACGCTCCAGCCGTAAAAGCAGAGATGAAGGGAACGATGAAACCCAAACCATTGAGGACGGCTATCCCTATCAACAGCTTCCAGGCCCAGTTAAGGTTGAACTTATGCTCCCTGGAGAATGAACCGCTTCCTTTCCTGATCGATCTTACGCCAAGGAAAAGGAAGATCATATAGAAGATCAAGATTCCCAGCTGAACAAAACTGGAAACGGCGCCTATGATCATAATATTCTCCAGTTCCTTGATGTTCCCGCTCTGGTAGATGTGATCGAGATACAGGGTGGTCAAGGAACCTATGATCAATGAGACAAGGGAAGCTATTAGCGCAATCTG
>JAUVCY010000008.1 GCA_030595585.1 Thermoplasmatota archaeon | reverse complement strand
CCCCCGACATACTCGGTGGGTGGGAGGGTCCAGTTGAGCCTGATCCTGTTCTCCTTCACCTCGTATGAGTCGATCCGGAGTGGGCCCGGGATATGTGGGGAATATGTCAATGGGTAGTGGTCATAGGTCTGGCCCTGTATTATGGGATATCTTGTGTCCACGATCCCGTCACCATTTTCATCAGCAATGGTGAGGTCCGACCAGAAATTTCCCATATTGTATCCATTCCATTCAGTGGAGGTGGAGGATGTGCCAACCTGTTTGACATCATCGTCAAGAAAGTAGCTCACCCCATTGTTGCTTATGAATGAATTCAGGTAAATGAGATTATCTCCATCATATTTTCCCCATGTCCGGATCCCGAAACCGCTGCATTTAACGATCAGGTTATCCTTGATACTGCAGCTGGTTGAATTCTCCAGATCGATCCCGATCCCTTCGATATCGGCCACCAGGTTATCCGAGATCTTGACCTTCCAGGTGTCGACGATTCCCTTTGACCTCACCCTGATCCCGAACCGGGAGCAGGATGTGATCACGTTGTTCTCTATCTCTGATGATCGTCCGCAAAATTCGATACCTCCGCCCAGGCATGAGGTTATGGTGTTATCCTCTATCCTGGAGTAGTTGGTAGATACCTCGATGCCGATGCGTCCGCAATTGTAGATGGTGTTCTCAATGACGTCAAACTCACCATTTGCCGCGTATATTCCGAAATTATGGCTGCCGGCTATCGTATTGTTTCTTATTGTCCCGTATGAGTATGCACATGAAATGCCCCCTCCTGAACAATTTGACATATAATTGTCGATCAGGTTCATGCCCCATGAATACCATGTATATACTCCATACAGTTCCGCCTGTATCCAATTTCGTGATATGTCGACCGTCTGCGTGTAATAAAGGTAAACGCCCTCCATTCTTATTTTCTCGATAGTATTCTCTTCAACCTGGACCCTCTGGTCATTGCTGGATACAATTCCCTTATCCAAGGATCTGAGGACACATCCGAAGATCCTGACCTCCATGCAATGATCGGTGAAGATACCGAAGGTGGCTTCCCGGATGCATGTGGAGAATATCCTGCATTCCTGGATATCCAGTTCACGCACATAGCAGGCGTAGATGCCAATGATCTCGATGTTGATGTAACAATGATCTATCGCAATATTCGACGCCGAATTCAGGAGTATCCCATATTCTGGACTAATAGATGTGCCGTTCTCATCTTCTCCAATGGTACAATTTGTTATTCGGATATGGAGTGTGGTGAAATTTATTGATATCGCGCATGGGTCCGATCCAATGAACGTGTAATTGGCGATAATATAAGGGTCCGTTCCCGTACCGGAGCCGGGCCATGAGTGGTTCTCTGCAAGCTGTACAAGATGTGTATCGTTATTGATGCAAAGCGTTCCGTTCCAGATCGTCCTGGTGCCTCTTGTCTCAAGTATGGTTGGATCGATATCTTCCCGCTCCCCGCTGGTAGTGGGGAACCACCCTCCAGCCACGACGAGGAGTACGATGAACAGGAGACAACGGTAAGCTCTCTTCATCGAGTTATAATCCTACTGACCCCTTTATAAATACATTGATACAGACTTTGCACATGTGCGGGGGTCGATCGTTATCTCTTATGTGGGATAGTAGGCTTTGATGTACTTCTCATCGATCCTCTTGAGGTCCTCCCTGGGGATGATGGTCAGAAGCTTCCAGGATAGGTCAAGGGTGTCGTTTATGGTCCTATCCTCCTCGCTCCCCTGGGATATGAACTCCTTCTCGAAGACGTCCGAGAATTTGAGATACGATCGGTCCCTTTCCGTTAGGGCCTCCTCTCCCACGACCGCAACCAGGTCCCTGAGATTGACACCCTCCGCGTACGCCGCATAGAGCTGATTTGAGACCTGATCGTGGTCCGCCCTGGTCCTTCCCTTCCCTATTCCCTGTTTCATGAGCCTGGAAAGGCATGGCAGGACGTTTATTGGAGGCCTTATCGCCTTCCTGTGAAGCTCGCGGGAGAGCACTATCTGGCCCTCGGTGATATATCCGGTGAGATCGGGGATCGGGTGTGTGATATCATCGTCCGGCATGGTCAGGATGGGTATCTGGGTGATCGATCCCTCATTGCCCTTGATCCTGCCGGCCCTCTCGTAGATCTGTGAGAGGTCCGTGTACATGTAGCCTGGATACCCCCTCCTGCCAGGGACCTCCTCCCTGGCGGCTGCGATCTCCCTGAGGGCCTCACAGTAGTTCGTGAGGTCCGTGAGTATAACGAGGATGTGCATTCCCTTGGTAAAGGCGAGGTACTCCGCCGCTGTAAGTGCCATCCTTGGGATTATTATCCTCTCTATGGCCGGATCATCCGCCAGGTTGAGAAACAGGACGGCCCTCTCCAGAGCACCCGATTGTTCAAATGAGCTGATGAAGAAGTTCGCCTCCTCTGACGTAATGCCCATGGCGCAGAAGATGACCGCGAACTCCTCCTCCCCGCCAAGTACCTTCGCCTGCCTTGCGATCTGGGCTGCCAGATCGTTGTGGGGCAGGCCGGATGCCGAGAAGATGGGAAGCTTCTGTCCCCTCACCAGCGTGTTCATTCCATCTATCGTTGATATGCCGGTCTGGATGAACTCCTTGGGGTACTCGCGTGCTGTGGGGTTGATCGGCTCACCGTTGATGTCCCTGCGCTCCTCGGGTATGATCGCAGGTCCGTCGTCTATCGGCTTGCCGGTGCCCGAGAACACCCTTCCCAACAGGTCGGTGGAAAGGGGCATTTTCATGGTCTCGCCGGTGAACCTCACGGATGTGGCCTTCGTGTCGAGGCCTTTGGTGCCCTCGAACACCTGTATTACGGCCTTGTCCCTATGGGCCTCAAGAACCTGCCCCAATCTCATCTCGCCGGTGGGAGACCTGATCTTGACCACCTCTCCATAGGCCGCTCCTGCGATACCCTCGAGGACCAGTAGTGGTCCGGAGACCTCGGTGACGGTGGAGTACTCGATGTCCTTGTTGGTGGAGGTGTTCATGGGCAGGAGAAATGAAACCCCCTTTTTAAACATTAGTATCGTGAAAAGTGACCGATCTCACCGTGGTCATTCCTTTCTCCGAAGGAGGATCGGGACGATGAACAGCATGATCGCCCCCACCACAAGAAGGTAGATGAGCAGGAGCTCATCTCCCGTCTCCTCGCGTTCCTCGAACGTTTCGCTCATCTGGTTATTCTCCAGCAAGATGCCACCGCTGCCGTCCCACTCATCTGCCGAGGAAGCCTCCACCGAGACGGTATGTTCGCCATGGGAGAGATCGGGCAGATCGAATTCCAGCTGGACATCGTCATCAACGGGGAGGTCCGTGGTCTGTGTCTCGTAATACGCCCCATCAATGTAGATGGAGAGGGAGACCGCATTTGCATCGGTTCCGAGAACTGTGAGGTCGACCAGCGCTTTTCCGTCTTCAACTACTACGGATCGCACCCAGACGTCCACAAGGGGGAGGTAGACTTCCACGATCAACCCATCCTCCATCCTGAAATCGGTGGATCCCTCTGCGGTCGCCCATGTGGAGTTGGCCGTGTATTCGAGATCATCCACCAGCTCCTCTCCATCCAGGTAACCCCAGATGATCTCCAGATCGCCCTGCCCCATCCTGTCCGAGGTCCCGAAATGGGATAGTATCCATATCTCGGCGCCGTGCACGGTGATGTCGTCAGGGCCGATGACCCTGATGTTCACCATTCCATAGAACGCCACATCGCCGAACGCCCCCTCGGCACCGAGGAAGGTGTTTTGATCGATGAAGGAGACCTTCTCTTCCCAGGTCTGGACCATGATCCCCCAGAATTCGAACGCCTCGAACCGCGTGTTGGTCACCTTCAGGAGCTTATCATCCTTGATCGATATGCACACTCCGTTCGCGACGAACCTGGTGTTGTTGACGAGTAGAGGCCCGTATGAGACAACCCCATTTATGGTCCCGTTGACCACGACATCGTCCATAACTAGCGGTGAAGGGCCGTGGAGGATCACCCCGTAATAGGCATTGTCGATATACGATCCCCCGAGGGTAAGGTCCCCGCTACAGCCTATGAACGATACGCCAATATCACATCCTGCCACGTGGATGTTGGACAGGGGGGACATGGAGCAGTTATCGAATTTGAGGCCGTAGATCCCTCCGGGCAGGTCGATATCCACATCCTGGATATCCACATCGCAGAAGGAGGCGAACATGCCTGCGTTGTACGTTCCCGTGATATCTACGCCCTTGATGACGATCTCAACCCCATCGGTCGCCGAGATGGCCGCCGCTCCAGATGAGAAGGTGACGTTCGAGGTAAAGCTCGTATTATCTATGGTCAATGCACCCCCCCCCGCCATGGAAACGCCCATGGTGATAACCTCAGAACCCGATAATAGATGTGATCCCGTTTCGTAATAGCTGCCCTCGAATATTGTATCAGTGATCGTGCTGTTGCACTCCTTGAACCATATCATCCCCGATCGGGAGAGGTCGGAGGAGTCCATCAGGAACGGCCCGTTCCTGACGTACATGCCGAAATACCCGTTTGAGATATCCAGGGCGTTCTGGATCGTCGAGTTCCTTATCAGGGCTTCACCCCGAACGTCAATGTAATATACCCTGTCCTCGCAGGAGGATCTGATGGTGCTGTTTACAAGGGTCAGGGAACCCCCCTCCTCCACCTGTATATATCCCCCCTCCATGGTTATGGTACACTCCCTGATGATCAGGGAGGTGTTGATGATCAAGGTGTTATTGCACTCCACCTGGCCGGTCCACGTCTCATCTTCGATGTATTTTATATCCCTGGGCTCCCAGATAGGTCCAGAACCGTAATCCGGGTCCGAGCACGTTTGTGCGAGCGCGGCAGCGGGGGCGACCATGATAGCGAGCATTAATAGAAATTCGAGATTGGACCTCATTGGCATCACCAGATCAAAGGGAGCACCAGTTACATCTGCCCGTACCTTCACAGGTCGAACACTTTCCGGAGCCTTTACACGTTGGGCATTCCTCCCCAAAATATTTTCCGGTACCATTGCATGAAGTGCAGTTTATCTCCCCGTTGCACCAGCTGCATTTTCCAGACCCGGAACAGAAAGTGCAGTTGGGGTCGGGTTTTCTCCCGCCTGGAGGTTCGACCTTCTCCTCTACAGCAGGTTCCGTTCCATCCACCTCATCAGGGGGCCTCTCGGGCTCTTTTTCCTCATGGTGCTCCTGCACGGGTCTCATCTTCATCTTAAGGAGGACCTTTTTCTTGAAGAACTGGCACTCCTTGTTATCGGGATCGATACTGAGGGCGGCGTCGAAGAGGTTCAGGGCTTCCCTTAGTTTTTCCTCTCCCCCCTCTTTATACGCCTTCTTGGCCATATCCTTCAGGGAGGTGATATTATCCGATTCACCTTTCTTCTTATCCTCTTTCTTACTAACCACCTTTTTAACCTTTGCAAGAGCTTTTCTGGTCTCCCTGTACTCCTCGAGCTTGAATGGATCTGTGAGGGTCTTGGCGAACTCCTGCAACTCGGGTTTCCCCTTTGCCTCCTTGACGATCTCCTTCTTCAGCTTCAGGAGGGCCACGGTCTGGGGTTTGAACCTCTTGGTGTAGTTCTGGACGAGGGTTTCAGTGTCACCATGGAGGAGTTTTTCCACACCGGAAATATCTATTCCGGCCTTGCTCATATTGTCCAGCTCCCTTCTCAGCTGTCCTCTTCGTTTCTCCTCATTGGCATATTTTACCTTCAACTGCTCGAATCTGAATAGGACCTTCTTGGCGTTCTCGGGGTTCCACAGGTTCTTCTTGATGAACTCCTCATCTTCCGGAAACCATCCTCTCTCCTCCGTGTCGAACTCCTTGTGGAACGCCTCCAGGGTCGCGATCGCCATTGTGGATTCCAGGATCGTTTTCTCGAGCCCGGCTATTGTCTTCTCTTTCCCCATGATGTCCAGGATGTAATCCATCTGGAACCCCTGCCCTTTCCACACTTTCAGAAGCTCATTGAGCTCTTTCCGCTTCTCCTTGATCTTCTCGAGCTCCGAGACCTTCCTCTCCAGGTTCCTGTATTCGCTCCTGACGGCCTCGAGGTGGTCTGGATTTTTTATCTTGAGCGTTATCTTCTGGACCTCGTCCCCCACCTCTCTGTGCCTGATCCCCTGAAGCCTTCCCTGAATGTCGATCAACTCCTGTATCCTGGGCAACATCTCCACATATAATTTTCCCCCCTCGATGGGGTCCCTGTTCATCATCTCCGAGAGCTTTATTATCAGGAATCCCCGCCCCTCCCACACCCTGATCTTCTCCCTTATATTATCGCTCTTGGACCTCTGATCCGAGATGATCCCCTTGAGCTGGGCCAGCTCAACCTCCAGTTCCTCGGTCTTTGTTGGGTCGTTCAATTTCATGGAGAGATTGGAGATCTCCTCCTCAAATCCTTTCGCGTCGAGGGTGAATATCTTCTCCTTCAGGGTCTTCAACTTTGTGATCCTTCGTATCAGATCGTTATATTCATCCTCAAGAGGACCCATGTCACCGTCAAGCAAGATCTCTATATCTGCTACATTGTAGCCATCATCCCTGTACTTTTGGACCGAGATCTTGATCTCATCTCTTCTCTTGATCTCATCGTTCTGTTTCCTGGTAGATTCTTTTTCCTTGTAGATCTCCCTGTCCAGGCCCAGGAGTTTTTCCACGACCGTATCCAGTTTCCATGGATCATCGATGATCTTCTCGATCTCATCTATCTCCGAGGTGAGCCGTTGGGCGAACCCATCGTTCCTGATCTTGGTCAGTTTCGCCTTCTCCTTTGAGAGGAATTCGATATTCGTCTCGTAAATGTTGAACTGCTGCTCCAGATAGGTCAGGTCGCTATCGTTCTCCAGCAGGTCCTCCAGAGACGAGATGTTGAGCCCCTGCCTTCTGTATCTGCTCATCCTGTTTGACAGTACTTTATACTGGCCGTCAACCTCTTGAAGGTTGGAATTAAGCGTTTCAATACGCCTCTTCACATCGTCCAGGCGATCAAGCCTCAATACCGATTCCTTTACATCGTCAAGTTTCTTGAGGAACGATCCACCCACATGGTTGAACTCCTCTCTCATGGAACGGATCCTGTTCTGGAACACTTCCGCCTTCTCGATCTGCTGTCCGATGGAATGTAATCTTTTATCAACATCCTCGAAATTCCTTTCAAAGAGGCTGCTATCCTGCTCGAACAGGTATCCTTTCTCCCTCCATTTGAGGGTGGATTCCTTCCACGAGTTCAACTTCTTCTCCCGCTCCTGGTCGTTATCCCGTATGAGTGCGAAAACCCCTTTCCCCCTCTTCGATTTTGTTCTTTCTTTCGGTATCTCCTCAGGTGGTTGGGCCTTCTTCTCCTCTTCTTTGACCCTGGGTTCCTCAACTTGAGGGGCAGAGGGTTCCTTCCTCGGTTCCTCCGTGGGTCTTTCAGCTTCCGCTCTCAGCCGTATCAATTCCTTTATACCCCTTTGAGCCAGGGTATAGGACATGGCCAGATCTCCGCTTTCGAATGAGCTCCTTGCGTTGTTGATGTCATCTCTCGGGCCCTGAATATCGGCTCCTTTCTTGTCAAGAAACCCTATGAAAGCCTCGCCTTTGGCGATGACATCTTTCAACTTTATGATCCTTGGATCGGAACTATTCTTGAGATCGCCCACTATATTTTTCCCTCCTGCATCCTAATCTCGACAGTCCATTTTCGTTTTATACCGGTTTGTTTTCAACGGGTAATAGGCTATCTGTTTATTTATGTTATGTTGGACCTCCCTTACATGATAACATATTTTTCAGGTGAACGCAGGTGTTTCAGGTTACTTTTTTTTTATTGGAAAACAATATTGTCAACGCGTCGGCTCAATGTCCAACTTGACTACGGTAATAATAAGGGTTAAGTAATAAAATGACCTCAAGGCCCATAACGGCCTTTTTGAAGATAAATGGTGATCCCCAATGGGAGATAAGACCCTTGATAGATTGCTGGAAGCCGAGGCGGGCGCCAAGAAGATGATCGTGGGTGCAAAGGAGAGGTCTCACCATATACTTGAGAAGGCCAGGAGCGATGCCTCGGATCAGAGAGAGGCGGCCCTGCAGAGGTTCCAGCAGCGAAAGATCAACGAATTGTCATCTGTTAAAGAGGCCGCCCTGGTGGAGGCGAGATCGGTTCAAGAAGAAGGGGTCCGAGAGGCCGGCAATCTCGAAACCATGGCCAAACCCCGGATAGAAGAGGCGGTGAAGAGTGTGATCGAATCGTACCTCGGTGGGTGAAATGGATCCCAGATAGGATGGTCAGAGCTTGTATCCGAAACGCATGAAGTGGGTTGAGGTGTTCCTTATGAAAGGGAATATCGATATGGTAGTGACCAGACTTCATGAGGAACGGATACTGGAGGTAAAGCCCTCCGAGGGGCTCCCCCCGGGGTCCAAACGTATCGATGGCATGGTCAAGATCAACACTCGAATAGTGAAGGCCTTGGACTTCCTGGGGTCACATGAGGTGAATGATGCCAGGGGACTTCGGGCCATAATACCCGGGGTGCCTGACAGGATGAAGGTCGAGCCTGGAGGGGACCTCCTGGAGGCGGAGAGTTGGGTAAAGGGTGTTGAGAGGGAGATCGACCCCATGATAAGATCCCTCAGGTCCATTGAGGAGGAGATCTCCTTTATCACGGAATTACGCGAGAAACTGTTGAAGCTCTCCGGCCTCAATATGTCGCTGGGCCGGATAGGGTCTCTGGAGAGGACCCGTATGAGGGTCGGCCTATCCCGCGCCTATCCCGAGCTGAAGAGTGTGATAGAGAATGCGGGAGGGTGGGTGGAGAGCTCACTTCTGAGTAAAAAGGAAGGCCTCCATGCAGTGAGGCTCATTTACCCAAGGTCGCTGGATGGCAGGATAAGTTCGGAACTCAGGGGAGTTCTGTTTTCCGAGATGACCATTGATATTCCCAGGTTGAGGAGGGTCCTGATCGATAACGGCTATCCCTCATCCGGCGTGGATTCATCGATCCTCGATCTGCTTGGACTCCTGGATGAACTTGAAGGCAGGATACGGGAGCGGGGAGATGCGGTAAATGAGAAGGCGGCCGCAGTATCCAGGAGGGAGCTGGGCAGGGCCAGGTCCTGGGAAGAGGCCATTTCCATCGAACTTGACAAGTTAAAGCTGTCCATGGGGCTCTATTCGACCAAATATACCAATATTATCTCTGGATGGGTGGAGAAGAACAGGCTCTCCAATCTGAGGGGCATCCTGAAAAGTACCATGGGTCCGGACCATGAGCTCTTCATCAGGGACCCCACCAGGGAGGAGGTCGCCCAGGGGGGTGTGCCCACCTCGTTGAACAACGGCTGGTTGGGAAAGGTCTTCGAACCTCTCACACTTACCTTCTCCCCTCCAAAGTACGACGAGATAGACCCGACCATATGGTTCTCCATACCGTTCATACTCTTTTTCGGCCTGATGCTGGGGGATGCAGGATACGGCCTTTTAATATTTGCAGGGTCACTTGCCATGTATCGATTGGGAAGGTCCGATCCCTCCATTAGGACGATCGGCCTCCTGGGGATGATGATGGGAGCAGCGAGCCTCATAGCCGGTATCTGGATGGGGTCGCTCTTTGGTGATCTTGTCCCCCGTGTTCTCCTTGGAAATGAGGCGGGGGCACTTTACGGACCTTACGAGATACCGTTGCTTGGAACCGTTCCCTATGACACCCTGAGGGATCCGATGCGGCTCTTTTCGATCTCACTTTATCTGGGATTGGCCCAGCTCAACGTAGGCCTGATACTTCTGGGGATCGACCGGATAAAGAAAGGCAGCCCATGGGGTTTCATAAAAGGGACGGTGTCCTGGATGCTGGTACAGGGTGGGGCCATAGTTCTCATTGGGGGATTCATGCTGGGGTGGTATGAGCTTACACCGACGCTCACGTACATCGGATTGGGCCTCTTCCTGACGGGCGCAGGGCTCCTCGTTTTTGAGGTAGGTGCCATGTTCATGTTCGATATCGAGGGATACCTTGGCGATTGGATCTCATATTCGAGGATCCTCGCCCTGGGCCTCTCTACCTTTGGCCTCGCCATGGCCTTCAACATCGTCGGCGTTATGTTGATAGATATCACGCCTTTCCTGATACCTGTCGCCCTGATACTGCTGATATTTCTGCACATATTCAATCTGCTCCTGCAGACGTTGGGTTCATCTGTCCACGCTCTCCGATTGCAGTATGTGGAGTTCTTCGGCCGTTTCTACGAGGGAGGCGGGATCCTCTTCAAACCCTTCGGCAGGGAGAGGACCTACACCCTGGTGGGTGAGGCCCCCACGGAAGGAGGTGGCCGTTGATGTTCAATAGTTCAGATCACGAGGAAATTATCGTAGGAGAAAGGAGGAATACTCCATGAAATGGAAGAATTGTGTGATTGTGGTATTGTTGGCGAGTGCTCTTCTCATCGGCCTGATGTCCCTTCAGGGCGTATCGGCGGAGAGGGAGGCGATCCTGGACCAGGATAACGATGGAATGGATGATACCTGGGAGGCTGAAATGGGCCTTAACAATACGATCTATGACGCGGACGGGGATCTGGACAGCGACGGCATGACCAATATCGAGGAGTTCCTCGCCTATACAGACCCTGATAATGCCGAGGACTCGGAGGTTGTCAGGGACAACAGGATACTGGTGTTCATAGGAGTGGGGATAACGATGGGCCTGGCAGCGATAATGTCATCGATCGGTATCGGCCTTGCGGGGTCAGGAGCTGCAGGTGTCGCCGCCGAGAGGCCCGATAAGTTCGGTAAACTGATCATATATCAGGCACTTCCAATGACCCAGGGGATATACGGGCTTCTGGTGTCCATTCTGGTGCTCAATTTCACGGGGATGTCAGCGGCACCCAATATCGAGATATTGACCCAACCGTTCGTCGGATGGGCGGCGATCGCCATAGGGATCGTTATCGGTCTATCGAGTGTTTCCGCGATCCCTCAGGGTATGACGGCTGCAGCGGCTGCGGCTGCTTTTGGGAGGAACAACGAGGTATTTGCAAAGGGAGTAATATTCACCGTTATGTCGGAGACCATGGCAATTTTCGGTTTCCTTGTGGCGATATTCCTGATACTGGCTTCGGGGATGCTCTGATCGGCAGGTGATCTCCCATGAGCATTGAAGGAATCATTCAGAAGATAGATGATGAGGCGGGAAAGGAGTCCGCTGCCATCCTCAAGGAGGCAACGGATGGTGCCTCAGCCATACTTTCCGTAGCTCAGAAGGAGCTCTCCCTTTCCCTTGAGGACCTCGACCGTAAGCTGGTAAGAGAGAAGGGACGGATGAAAAATATCCACCTGTCGGATGGGAAGAGAAAAGCTCGCAAGACGGTCCTGGAGATGAAGGAGAGCCTGATCATGGATACCTTCTCGAGCATTCGAAGGAGGATGGGGGAACTGAACGGTGATGATCTTTCAGGCCTGCTGCTCAGGCTGATGGCCAATGCCAGAGCCGAGGTGGGGCAGGAGGTGACAATATATCCGGTCAGGCAGGAGGACCTCGATGCGGTGAGGGGGGAGGTAGGCATAGGTCCGGTCGTCCAGGAGACGGAGGATATGCCCTGGCAGATAACCCGCATGAAGAGCAAGGACCTGATCGGCGGCTTCATCGCCATTTCGTCCGACGGAAAAAGGATTCTGGACATGTCGTTCAACGGTCTCCTGGAAAGGGATGAAGAGAGGATCAGGGAGATGATCTCAAAGATGCTTTTTTCTGATACGATGGGGTAGAAGATGGATGTTACAGGGTTATCGGGAGGGGCCATTGCGGCCATATCCGCGTCCGCCGGTTTGATCGGGATCGGAACGGTCGTTGGCATAAGGAAACTGATCCAGATGGGCCAGTTCAGCTATCATAACGCAAAGATATCGACCCTGGGCAATCCATACGTGAGGAAGGATGAGGTCATACCCCTGCTTGAGCTCGGGTCCGTATCGGAGGTAATGAAGGTCGTCCGCGGGGATCTCGCCGTCCAGACTGATATAACTGGTTTTCAGGATGGGGACAGAGAGCTGATGCGGTCCTTTCATAGATCGATCACGGAGCTGTGGAGATCGGTCCCAGGGACCATAGAACCACTGGTTGGATCTTTCATACACAGGCTAGAGGGTGAAGAGGTTAAGAGGCTGTTGAGGCTTCTGGGCGAAAGATCGGACCCCCTCTTTCCCATCGGATCCCTGAATGCAGATCTGGAACGTTCAATTTTGGGATCTCACTCGATAACATCGGCCATTGACCATATCGAGGCCTTGCCATTGGGCAGGATCGGGGATGGATTGAAGGAAGGAGAGGTGGACCTCGTGATGATCGACGATGCGATCGACAGGGGGGTTCTGGATAAGTTCCGGGAGATGGCCGCAAGCTCCTCCTCCACAAAAAGGGGCTCCAGTGCTTTTGTGAATATGGTGGTTGACAGGTACAATCTGTTCACGGCCCTCAGGGGCAAGGCTCGTAATATTCCCAGGGAATCGATATTGAGCTCCATCTACAAACCAACCGGGACCATTGGCATTGCGGACCTTGAGGCGATGTGTGAGTCAACATCGCTCCGCGAGGCCGTATCTGTCCTTTCCGGCACGAACGTTGAGAAATACCTGCGGGAGGGGATCGAAGGAGGTATAACCGGCCTGGAGATGGGCCTGGACAGGATGCTCCTTGAGGGTTCGATCACACTTTCGGGCCTATATTTCTCGAACATAGGACCCACGGTCAGGTTCCTTGTGAGCAGGGAGATGGAGGTCAGAAACCTCAGGACCACACTTCAAGCGGTCTCCTCGGGATGGTCGATCGATCGAGCCAAGAAGATGATGATATTCGAGGGGGTGGATTGATGGGTGGAGGTTTTATCTGCGCTGCAGTTTCAGAGGATGAGGCGCTTGGGCTTGCGCTGGCAGGCGTTCGTGAGATATTGATATGGGGGCCGGGTGAGCCCATATCCAAACTGCAGGAATGGTACAAGGATATGGTTGACAGGGACTCCGGGGTAATGATCCTTTCGATCGAGTGCACCGAGGGACTGCACGAGGAGCTTTTCAGAAAGAGGAGCGATGGGAGGTTCCTGCCGATAACCGTGACCCTCCCTGGTGAAGGGGAGGATAAAAGGGCCAACGATCTGATCAGGAGGGCGATCGGAATGGTCTCAAAAGATAACGGGGGAGTGTGAACTATTGCGATATATTTATCAGGGATGGCACGGAGGAGTGACATATGAACGGTGATAATGAGGTGTCCGACGTTGGAATGATCGACATGATCGCGGGCCCGGTCGTAAAGGCCATTGGGATGAGGGGTTCGAAGATGTATGATGTGGTCCTCGTGGGCGATGAGAAGCTCATAGGGGAGATCATAGAACTGGAGGGGGATGAGGCCACCATTCAGGTCTACGAGGAGACCGCCGGTATCGTGCCTGGAGAACCTGTCGAGAAGACCGGTGAGCCCCTATCAGTGGAGCTGGGCCCTGGCCTGATGAGGATGATCTACGACGGGATCCAGAGGCCGCTGGAGGGCATAATGAAGGAGTCGGGGGATTTCATCTCCCGGGGCATTTCAGTAAGGCCTTTGAATGCCGAAAGGCGATGGTCGTTCCATCCCACGGCAACGGTCGGACAGGAGCTTTCGGGGGGGGATGAGATGGGCTGGGTCCAGGAGACCCCGACCGTCAGGCACATGATCATGGTCCCACCCACGAAATCGGGAAAGGTATCCGCCATGGCCCCCGAGGGGGAATATACGGTGGATGAGGTCATATGTGAGATAGAACACAACGGGGGGATCGAGAAACTCACAATGGTCCAGAGGTGGCCTGTGAGGGTCGCCAGACCGTTCAAGCGAAAGCTGGACCCCTCCATTCCCCTGATAACCGGGCAGAGGATACTGGATACATTCTTCCCGATCGCCAAAGGTGGGACCGCAGCCATACCCGGCGGTTTCGGGACTGGTAAGACGGTAACACAACATCAGCTGGCCAAGTGGAGCGACGCCTCGATCATCGTATATATCGGGTGCGGAGAGAGAGGAAATGAGATGACAGAGGTGCTCAGGGAGTTCCCTGAACTGGTGGATCCAAGGACCGGCCAACCGTTGATGACAAGGACGGTCCTCATAGCGAACACCTCGAATATGCCCGTAGCGGCAAGGGAGGCATCTGTCTACACGGGCATCACCCTGGCCGAATATTACCGGGATATGGGATATGATGTCGCCCTAATGGCCGACTCCACTTCCAGGTGGGCCGAGGCCCTCAGGGAGATATCCGGTAGGCTTGAGGAGATGCCAGGAGAGGAGGGTTATCCCGCATACCTCTCCAGCCGGCTTGCAAACTTCTATGAAAGGGCCGGCCTGGTGGAGTGTCATACTACGGCCCCGAGAAAAGGGTCCATATCGGTCATAGGTGCGGTATCTCCCCCTGGGGGAGATTTCTCTGAACCTGTAACTCAAAACACCCTCAGGATCGTCAAGGTGTTCTGGGCCCTGGACTCGAATCTGGCGGATAGAAGACATTTTCCTTCCATCAACTGGCTGAGGTCCTATTCCCTTTACACGGACAAGGTGGAGGGATGGTGGAAGGAGAACGTGGACCCGCAGTGGATCGACCTCCGGAACAGGGCGATGTCCCTTCTGCAGCAGGAGGCGGAGCTTCAGGAGATCATCCAGCTGGTGGGTCCAGATGCGCTGCCACCCACACAGCAGGTGGTACTGGAGACCACCAGGATGCTCAGGGAGGACTTCCTTCAGCAGAATGCGTTCCATGATGTGGATTCCTACTGTCCCGAGAAAAAACAGACCATGATGATACGTGCTATACTATGGTTCCACGACCTGGCCACAGCAGCGGTTGAGAGGGGGGTCACCATCGATCGTGTCAGGAGCCTGGAGGGAAGGGTATTGATCTCCAGGATGGCCAAATTGGATAATAACTCCTTCGAGAAGGAGATCAAGATAGTTATGAAGAGGGTGAAAGAGGAGATCGCATCCCTTTAGCCAGGGATCACTTCAACCGTATCTTCTGGACCTTCTTCTTTCCAGGTTTGCTGATCTTGATCCTATCCTCAGGTTTCGCACTTTCAATCAGCTTGGAGATGCTGGGTGGCACATCTGTGGCCTGTACGTTACTTGTGATACTATCGTTCTTGAT
>JAUVCY010000200.1 GCA_030595585.1 Thermoplasmatota archaeon | reverse complement strand
TTGGTCCCGGATTATCCTGATGACAAGAACCCCGTGACCCGGATATATCTTGGCGTTGGTGCCGATGGTCCCGGTATGGCATATCTTGATGCGTTAACGGTGGAATATAACTCGAAGCCCCGTCAGGTTCAGGATCTGCCCGATCTCACGCTGAAGGAGGACGAGACCAAGACGTTTGGCTATGACCTGAAGGATTTTTTCATTGATGACTATACCAGCGCTGGTGATTTTGAATTTGAGATCATCCTTGGCGGGACCCAGGCGTCCAAATTGAACGCCTATATCCAGGACGGGAGCATGGTTATCGATGCCAAGAAGACCCCGAATTTCTATACGAGGTATTCTGCCATCCCCGAGATAACCGGCAAGATAACCGTAACCGATACCGGTGGTCCGAACAACGTACCTCCCAGGACCCTTATATCCTCCCAGTTCGAGATCATCGTGGAGCCTGTGAACGATGAGCCTGTGAGGACCCTTGAGTCCCTCCCGACCCTCTATGCCGTTGAGGGTGCTGAGGAGACGATCGTCGTTGATCTTGATGGATATGAGCTGTTCAAGGATATGGACGGAGATCACCTCTCCATGCTGCCGATCCCCGATCTTTCCGGGAATATCTATCCGTACGATGAGGAGGCTGACTTCCAGATATCCTGGCTGAGGTCCGAAAATGAGCTGGTGGTCAAGATGAGCCGTCTTTCTGACTGGCACGGCAGGGTTAAGGTTTCTATGTACGCCACTGACAGTGCGGATTGGAACCTGCTTTTGAATCCCCGCGTTGACTTCCTGGTCATGGTCGAGAACGACAACGACGGCCCATCCTGGTTGGATATTGAGGACCGTTTTGTTACCGAAGATGTGGGAGAGTTCAACGTGATCGAGCTGACGCAGTATGTTGTTGATATCGACTCCGATCGAACGTCGTTCACGATGGCTGTTGAGGATTATACGAACAGGACCTTTGTTAAATTTGACCTGGTCAGGGCCGAACTTGATGGCAAACAGGTACTGTCTTTCTCTCCAAGCGTGACCAACTGGAACGGCTGGAGCACGATCACCCTATCTGTAAGCGATGGTGAGTACACCTCGTGGACCACGATGAACGTTATCGTTGAGAAGGTTGACGATGTTCCGACCCTGTCCATTGTCAGGCCTCTTGAGTACACCCGGGTCGAACCGGGTCTATTCTCTGTCATGGGAACTGCAGGTGATGTTGAAGGTATCCAGTGGGTTGAGATCTTCTGGGAGAACGACTGGTACACGGCCGTTGGGACCAACACCTGGGGTTTGACGCTTGAGGCTGAAGGCGAGAATGAGATCCAGCAGGATATAACGATCGATGTTCGCGCCTGGGATGGAGGTTCATATGCAGTGGCCCAGGTCAACATATCCATCAACCGGAATTCCACAATCCCGGATCTGGACTATGATAATGATGGATATCTCAACGTGAATGATGATTTTGAATACGATCCGTCTGAATGGGTTGACACTGATGGTGATGGTGTTGGTGACAACTCCGATGCTTTCCCCAATATCAGGGAGTGGCAGAAGGACTCCGACAAGGATGGTATCGCTGACAAGGCAGATATTGATCCCTTCGATCCCGAGATCGGACCGGATCCGATCATAGAGGATACCCAGGACGTTGGTGACGATGTTGAGGAGACGAGCTATGCGGTGCCCATTCTTCTGTGGGTGATCGCTCTGGTCGCCCTTATGGTGGCCGCCCTGAGTGGATATGTTCTGTACAACAAGCACAGCGCGTCCAAGGATCCGAGGAAGATGGCCATCTACCAGTCCTCCCAGCAGAGGCGCAGGGAGAGGGTCCACGAGCTGATGGAGAAACTTCCTCTTGCCACCATGTCATCCAAGCTACCCACTTTCCTTCAGGAACAAGGGGGCGCACAACCTGGTACTCCCCAGCCAGTGGCGTTCAAGGGAGGTCCTCCTCAGATGGTTGGCCGTCCTGCCATGAGGCCCTCCGCTCTTATGGCGGGCCAGCAGCCTGCCATGGCGCTTCCTGCTGCACCTCCGTTAGCCGGGGGAATGGCCAGGCCGCTGCCCGGCGCAAGGCCTATCGCCCCTCAGATGGCCAGACCCGTTCAGCCCGTCCAACCGCCCAGAAGGTTCTGAGGCCTATCTCCAAGAGGTGTCCCTCCGACCAATTAAAATAGCTTCAACCACTTGAGGAGGTGGGCACGCCAGGTGCCTTTTTAACCCCCGGGAGGCTACCCATGCTGATAGAGGAACTGTTGTCATGCGAGGCGGTAAGGTTCGGTGATTTCACACTGACCTCAGGAAAGAAGAGCAGATACTACGTGGACATAAAGAGAGCGAGCTGCAGCCCCGATATCCTGTCCGAGATCACGGACCTGTTCTCGTATGAGGCCGTTGAGTGCGACAAGGTCGCAGGAGTGGAGCTGGGCGCGGTGCCTCTTGTGGTCGCGTATTCACTTCGGAACAAGGTGCCACTTCTTATCATAAGAAAGAAGGGTAGAGACCATGGAACCGGAAAAAAGATCGAGGGAGATCTGAAAAAGGGGGACAGGATACTTCTCCTTGAGGATGTGGTAACTTCGGGTGGGTCCGTTCTGGCTGCCATCGACCTGCTGGAGGAGGAAGGGGCCTCCGTTGTGGGCGTCCTGTCTGTTGTTGACAGGGAGGAGGGCGGCACTGAGCCTTTGAACAGGAGGGTAGATTTCAGGTCCCTGGTAAAGGCAAGTGACCTGCTGGAAGAGGCGGATCGAAGAGGATTCTGATGGACAGGTGGTGTGATGAAGGTTCTCGTTATTGGAAGCGGTGGAAGGGAGCACACCTTGGCCTGGAAGATCAAAAAGAGCAGATGGGTTTCAAACGTATACGTTGCCCCAGGCAATGATGGCATGAGGGATGTTGCCAAACTGGTGGATATCAGCGCGACCGATATCGAGGGACTGGCGGAATTTGCCAGGGAGAATGGGATAGACCTTACCGTTGTGGGTCCCGAAGCCCCATTGGAGATGGGCATAGTGGATCATTTCGAGAGAAACGGCCTTCGGGTGTTTGGCCCATCCAGGAAGGCGGCGATGCTGGAGACATCCAAGATATATGCCAAGGAGATAATGAAGAAGTACCACGTACCAACCGCCCCTTTCAGGATATTCGACGATCCCGATGAGGCCAGGAGGTATGTCAAGGAGGTGGGGGGTCCGCAGGTCGTCAAGGTGGACGGTCTGGCAGCTGGGAAGGGCGCTTTCCCCTGTGAGGATGAGATGGAGGCCCTTGAGGCCATTGACATCATTTCATCCGGGGTATTCGGGAAAGCGGGAGATAGGATCCTTATTGAGGATTATCTGAAGGGTGAGGAGGCGTCGATCCTTGCATTCTGTGACGGGAAGATCGTTGTGCCCCTGGAATCAGCTCAGGACCATAAGAGGGCTTTTGATGGCGATAAAGGTCCAAATACGGGAGGAATGGGGGCATATTCACCAGCACCGGTGGTCAATGAGGATATGGTCTCATCGGTATACGATGAGATATTCCTCCCCATGATCGATGGAATGCGCAAGGAGGGGCGCCCTTACAAGGGCCTCCTCTATGCTGGATTGATGATCACCGAAAAGGGGCCCCAGGTGATCGAGTTCAACTGTAGGTTCGGGGACCCCGAGGCGCAGGTGGTGATTCCCAGAATGGCCACGGATATAATCAAACCCCTGATCGCCTGCTGTGACGGCACACTGGATAGGGTGAAGTTCAGATGGAGCAAGAGTAAGGCCGTATGTGTTGTGCTGGCCTCTGGCGGATACCCTGGAAAATATCTGAAAGGATTGAAGATCTCTGGCATCGAGAAGGCTGAGGCATTGGAGAACGTCGTTGTATTCCATTCGGGGACAAGTGTAGATGAAGATGAGAACGTGGTCACCAACGGAGGGCGTGTGCTGGGCGTCACCGCAATGGATGGAGACCTTCAGACGGCGATCAAGGCCGCCTACAAGGCCGTGGGGAAGATACGGTTCCAGGATCGCCATTACAGGAAGGATATAGGGAAGAAAGCGCTACTTCACCTTGAGGACCTATAGCTCAGTGTATATCATTATGAAGGTACCGTCGGTGGGTATCAGGGTAGGCATGTACAGATCGTATCTGGAGATCCCATTATTATCCCACGTTATTTCAAAAGGAAGTGTCGATGCTGTTTGGAGTTCCACGTCCGCAGCTGACAGGTCGAGCCGGAGGATGATCGGATCACCTCCCTTGGCGATCAATGGAACGGTATCGGGCGTATCCCGGGTTGGTTCAACAACTGAATAGTTCTTTCCATCCCCGTACCACGGGTCGGATCCATTGTATCCGAAACTGATATCAGATCCGGCCTGACCGAAGGATGGGGGGGCCTCTACCCTCATCTTCAGCGCTTCAAGCTCTATCTCCGTT
>JAUVCY010000187.1 GCA_030595585.1 Thermoplasmatota archaeon | reverse complement strand
GTGGTCCGTCTGGGCCGACCACCAGGACGCGATGGCCCAGAGGGATACCGGCATACTGCAGTTCTGGTGCGAGAACAACCAGGAGATACTGGATACCGTGATAATGGCGCACAAGGTCGCCGAGGACCCTGATATCATGCTTCCCGCCCTGATCAACCAGGACGCGTTCTTCCTCTCTCATACCTCGGAGCCGGTGGATGTTCCGGACCAGGAGATGGTGGACGCTTTCCTTCCCCCTTTCAACCCCAAGGAGAAACTGGATGTGGACGATCCCAAGGGATTCGGATCGCTTGTCATGCCCCCGCAGTACATGGAGTTCAGGGCCAAGATGGCAAGGTCCATGGATCTGGCCAGGGACACCATTCGGAAGGTCGACGAGGAGTGGGAGGGGCTCACCGGCAGGTCCTACGGCGGCATGATGGACATGTACCGCTGTGAGGATGCGGAGTCCATCCTCTTCGGCGCGGGAACCATGATGTCAACCGCAAAGGATGTCGTCGATGACATGAGGAACGAGGGCAGGAAGGTGGGTATAGCAAGGCTGAGGATCCTCAGGCCCTTCCCCGTGGATGAGATCAGATATCTTGCGGACAGGGTGAAGGCCATCGGCGTAATGGACAGGACCTACACCTTCGGACAGGGAGGTCCCCTCTATAATGAGGTGAACGCCCAGTTGTACAATCACAAGAACCAACCCTTCACCAAGAACTACGTGATCGGAGTTGGAGGCAGGGATGTGGTCCCCAGGCACATCAGGTCGTTGTTCGACGATCTTGAAAAGGTCCAGGAGAACGGCTACGGCGAGGAGGGGGAGATCCACTGGTGGGGGCTGCTTGATGGAAAGACACCCAAGGAGGAGATGTAGGAGGTGATTATGATGGCAAAACTCACTATACCCGAGGAAGAGCTGATGTCCCCCGGACACATGGGATGTCTGGGATGCGGTGCCACGCAGGCCATGAGATACGTATTGAAGGCTGCGGGCAGGAGAACGATCCTTTCCATACCCGCCTGCTGCTGGGCCGTCATGCCCGGCGTATGGCCAAACACCTGTCTTCAGGTGCCCGAGCTCTACACCCCATTCGAGACCACCGGAGCATCGATATCCGGTATCAGGGCTGCCCTTGACGCACTGGGCCAGGAGGATATCAACGTCATAGGTTTCGCCGGAGATGGAGGGACAGCTGATATCGGCATCCAGGCCCTGTCTGGAACGGCCGACAGACAGGACAACGTCCTTTACATAATGTACGACAACGAGGCGTACATGAACACCGGGATACAGAGGTCAGGGTCCACGCCCATTGGAACCTGGACGACCACAACACCCGTTGGCATCACGGAGGAGTGGGAGAAATCCCCCAAGAAGAACATGACGGCGATCATGGCCGCCCACGGCATCCCCTACATCGCCACGGCGACCACGGGGTATCCTGAGGATATTATCAAGAAGGTCACGAAGGCCCTCTCCATCAAGGGGACCAAGTTCATGCAGATCTTCTCCCCATGTCCCACCGGATGGAAGATGGACCCGGCCCTCACCGTGAGCATCACCAAAGAGGCCCTATCCTCCCGGGCGTTCAACCTCTTCGAAATAGAGAACGGGGTGTACAAGATCACAATGAAGCCCAAGAAGACCCCACTCAAGGATTATCTCATGAAACAGGGCAGGTTCAGACACATGCCTGACGATCTCATCGCGGAGGTCGAGGCCGATCTCGATTCTTCCTACGAGAACCTCCTCCGCATGGAGGAGTTTACACAGAAGAAGGCCTGATTTATTTCTGACCGGGCCTTTAACCGACAATCGCGCGCAAAGTTAATTTCAAATGGAAAGGTGAAAGGAATGCACGAGCTATTGACAGATGAACCTGGAAAGAAGATGATCCTCCTTGGCAATGAGGCGATAGTTAGAGGCGCCGTTGAGGCAGGGTGCAGGGTGGCTGCAACCTACCCCGGCACCCCGTCGTCCGAGATAGGCAATACCCTCCACAGGATGTCCAAGGATGCAGGCATATATTTCGAGTTCTCCGCCAACGAGAAGGTCGCATTCGAGATCGCAGGTGCCGCTGCCGTGGCTGGCGTGAGGGCTTTCTCGTTCATGAAGCACGTTGGGCTGAACGTCGCCTCGGATGCTTTCATGACCATGGCCTATACCGGAGTCAGAGGTGGTTACGTTGTGCTGTCAGCCGACGACCCCCAGTGCCACTCATCACAGAACGAGCAGGACAACAGGTACTTCGCCAAGATGTCCGGCGTCCCCATGGTCGAGCCCTCCAACCCGGAGGAGGCGAGGCAGATGATGAGATATGCCTTCGACATCTCCGAGAAGTTCGAGGAGCCGGTGTTGTTCAGGACCACCACCAGGATGAACCACGTCCGCGGGGTGATCGAGCTTGGAGATATCAGGCCTCCCTCCGGAAACGTGGAGTTCAAGAGGGACATGAAGAGGTTCGTCACCGTGCCTGCACATGCAAGGACAAGGCACCTTCACCTGCTTGAGTTGATCAAGAAGATGAGGGACGAATCCGAGATAAGCCCATTCAATAAAGTTGTGGTTCCCCGCAAGAGGAACATCGGACCCGGAAAGAAGGTGGGAATAGTAACATCCGGGGTCGCCTACAACTACGTCATGGAGATGCTCGAGAGCGTGGAATTGGGGGTGGAGGTGAGGGTATTGAAGCTCGGCATGACCAATCCGCTTCCCGAGGATATGATATCCGAGTTCTGCCAGGAGGAGGACCTCATCATAATCGTGGAGGAGCTGGAGCCTTATCTGGAGGAGGAGGTCAAGATACTCTGCAAGGAGAGGGAGATCCCGGTGACCGTCCTTGGAAAAAGGGAGGGTTACTTCGCCAGGTCCTTCGAGATGAACCCCGACATCGTATTGAAGGGGGTCTCCTCTGCCCTTGAGTTCGAGGAGAAGGGCGAGGTGACGGTGCAGGAGTGGAAGGACCTGCCACTTCCTCCAAGGCCACCTGTATTGTGTCCTGGCTGTCCCCACAGAGGGGCTTATTTCGCCTTGAAGAAGGTGACAAAGGGAAAGGCCATCCATTCCACCGATATCGGCTGTTATACATTGGGTATCATGCCTCCGCACAGCACCGGGGACCTGCTCATATGTATGGGGGGGTCGGTTGGAAGCGCAGGTGGGTTGACCAGAGTGATCGATGAGCCTGTTGTGGCCCATATAGGTGATTCATCGTTCTTCCATACGGGTATACCTGCGCTTATCAGCGCGGTCCACAACCGCCACAGGTTCGTTTTGAACATCATGGATAACTCCACCACTGCCATGACCGGACACCAGCCCCATCCCGGTCTTCCAACAGGTGGGTATTACAAGGACATGGCCACTGCAATTAGCATCGAGAAGATCTGTGAGGCCGTAGGGGTCGGGTTCATCAAGGTGGTGAACCCGCTCAGGATAAAGGAGACCCAGGAGGCGTACAGGGAGGCGCTGGAATATGATGGCGTCTCGGTGGTTATAACCAGATCACCCTGTGCGTTACTCGTCGACAGGGAGCTGCGGAAGAGGGGTCGGGTTGGGGTCAAGTACACCGTTGATCAGGATAAATGTAAACACTGTCATCTCTGCACCAATCAGTTCGCCTGCCCTGCGTTCATCAGGACCGGGGACGATCACTTCATCGACCCCAACATATGCCTCTCCTGCGGAGTTTGCGAGCAGGTCTGTCCCTTTGGGGCAATGGGCCCCATCAAGGAGGTGGACCAATGAAGAATGAGAACGTCGTGACGATACACATCGTTGGTGTTGGAGGTCAGGGGGCCCTCACCGTATCGAAGATACTTGGAAATGCGTCCATAGAGAAGGGCGTGCCGATCATCGTCAGCGAGGTCCACGGAATGGCCCAGAGGGGAGGGGTGGTTCAGACGACCATAAGGCTGGGTGACACCATATCACCCCTGGCATTTTCTTCGGACATAACCGTTGTGGTTGGTTTTGAGCCGCTTGAGGCCTACAGGGCAAAAGGGACGATAACCCCCAATACGATGGTCATCGTCAATACGGATCCGATAAGCCCGGTCTCCGTGTCATCTGCTGGACACAAATATCCCGATGTTGATGAGGTCCTCAAGGAGCTGGGAAAGTGGAGCAGGAAGGTCTATCATCTCTCCGGCAGCGAGAAGGCTGCAGAGGCGGGAAACTCCAGGGTCTCCAACGTAGTGATGCTGGGAGCCCTTGCCGGAACCGGGATCCTTCCTTTTTCCAAGGAGGAGATCGAGAATGCTATTCGCGTTACGGTCCCCGAGAAAGCGGTGGAAGCCAACATTAAAGGGTTTGAATTGGGATACGACGTCACAGTTCAGTGATGTGGTCCCACATGAGAATCGGCATTACGACAACCGTTCCCTTAGAACCCTTTCTTGCTTCGGAGAATGAGGTGGTGGACCTCAACAATCTCTTCATCGGCGAGAGGGACCCTTCCACGGTGGTGGAGGAGGCGCAGGTCATAGGATACCCCCGCAACATCTGCTCCTGGATCAAGGGTTTGTATGCGAAAAGCCTGGAGATGGACGGCGTTGTTGGTGTTGTCCATGGGGACTGCTCCAATACCGAATCCCTTCTGGATACGCTGAGGTTAAAGGACGTTTCCGTGCACCCTTTCTCCTATCCTTCCGAGA
>JAUVCY010000121.1 GCA_030595585.1 Thermoplasmatota archaeon | reverse complement strand
CCTCGAGAACTGGGCCACAACTACCGATCACATACGGATACGGGAGGATTCCGTCCCATCTGGATGGAGCTTCTATTTCAACGATCCCTTCGACCCTACCACGACGGACCTCCCCATCTCTCCGGGCAGCTCCAGGACATTCCATCCTATCGTCACGCTACCCCTGAATGCGATAGCGGGGAAGAAGGATATCATCCTTATCGCCGATGGAAATGCCAACTCCACCCAGATCATTCTGCCGGTGGAGGTTCTGATCAAGGATGATTTCCTGGCCAGTGTGACCAATGAGGTTCTCGGCGGAAAAGGAGGCATATACGAACTGACATTGGGTGCCAACCAGTTGAAGTTCAACCTGCAGAACAGGGGTAATTATTTCGATACCGTCAGCCTCACCATAGATCAATCCCCCGATTGGGGTCACGCCTCCTTTTCTCTCGTAACCGTGGGACCTGGATCCAGCGGTTTCGAGATAGAGGGGGGGTCGTCCAATATCTCAGGATATCAGGACCTGCGTATCGAGGTCCTTTCCGAGAACCTCCAGACCATTGATCTGACCTTCTCTCCATATCAGACCGCCGTTATCTACCTCGATGTGGACGTGCCCATGGATGCTCCGGCGAGGAACGGCGTTATCAGCATCATATACAAATTCGGGAGGTTCAGCAAACAGCAGTACTTCCAGATGAGCATCAAATTGAACCTCCTGAACCTGGAGATAGTCGACATGGACGGAGATGGTGTCTCGGACCTGGATGTTTACCCCTCCCCTGGTTACGAGATCGGGGATACAATGCATTTCACGTTCTCGATCAAGAACCGTTATCCATTATCACCTTCCGATGTAGAATGGAAGATAAACTTCGTCACCATGGATGATACCGTAATGGTGTTGAATGGTGACGTGGGCGAGATCGCACCTGGAGGCACCAGGGATTTTAACGTATCCTGGAAAGTGGATATCGCCACAAGGGGCGCCACCGCATATCTGATCCTGGAGAGCCCATCTTATCCTCCGGGGTCAACAACCCCATCTGCAACATCCAAGAACGAGTTCGAGATATCTTCCACCGAGAGGGACCCGCCGTGGGGACTTATCGTGATGGTGATCGGAATAGGCATCGCAGCCATCGCCATATTCTCATATCTGTACTTCACCGCACAGGACAGGAAGCGGATCAGGGATGAGGGCGAGAGGAAGGAGTATGAGGGGCTTTACGGCCGTCCAGGAAACAGGGCCCTTGGAGGGAGGTTCAAGGAGGCCGATAAACTGGGCCCCGCCCCTGGAGGGAAAGGTCTCAAGGAGAGGAAGAGTAAACCGTCGCTTCCCCCAAAAGGTACCATTGGAACTGCCCGTAAAGAAAACAAGAGGGACTCGGAGATCAAGGACCACGATGAAAAGGGGAAGAGAAGCGCTCCAGGCCTCACTCGCCCTGAGGGGAAGGGGCGAAGATCTGGTGGAAAAAGAGGTGCTTTGAGGAAACCACACAAGGACGTTGACGACCTCCCCGAGTTCGAGGATATCTAGTTACAGACGGGACAATTTGTATATATCATACACCTTTCGACAGGCTCGTGAAAGGAAAAAAGGTCCTCCTTGAGACGTTCGGCTGCACCATGAACAGGGGCGAGGGTGAAAAGGCTGCAGATATCCTCTCACGTTCCGGCAAGGAGATACTCGTTGACGAGAACGTCGAACACGACACCGTCCTGTTGTTCACGTGTGCCGTGATCGAAACCACGGAACGAAAGATGTGGAAGAGGATAGAGAGCGCTACAAGGGATGGAAAAGAGGTCATTGTGGGCGGATGCCTCGCCTCCCTCAGGAGGGAGGAGATCCACGAGAGGTATCCTGACGCCTCTGTCCTTGATACCATGGGCCTGCCAAGATTGGGAAGTTCGCTTGGAGAGGACCTTATGAACATGCCCCCATCCCAGGCCCCAAGGGCCCTACCTTTGGACCGTATCGATAATATTGTCCCCATATCCACCGGCTGCAAGGGTAGCTGTACCTACTGCGTTACGCGCTACGCAAGAGGGGGATTGATATCCTATCCGCCCCCCTGTATCAAGAACATGATCACGGCTGGACTTGTGGATGGGAGGTCGGAGATATTGTTGACCTCACAGGATTCAGCCTCTTATAGCCATACGGACGATAACGGGCAGGTCTACGATCTCGGCACCCTTCTATCCGAATTGAACAGGAACATCGAGGGGGATCACAAGATACGGGTGGGCATGATGAACCCCGATACCGGAATGGAGATCAGTGGGAGCCTGATCCGGGCCTTCCAGGATGGTCATATATTCAAGTTCTTACACATACCGCTGCAGTCTGGATCCGATGAGGTGCTGGGATCGATGAACAGGAAATACTCGTTCAAACAGTACCTTGAGCTCATCCATGAGCTTCGACTCCATTTTCCCGATCTGACCCTCTCTACCGATATCATCATTGGATTCCCCGGAGAGAGCGAGGGGCAATTCCAGAAAAGTGTTGAGGCCGTGAAGCTCCTGAGGCCGGACATCCTGAACATCACCCGCTTCTCCTCCAGGTCCGGTACAGCCGCATCAAGGATGAAGGGGCACCTTCCCGGTTGGATGGTCAAGGAGAGGTCCAGGGAGATGACGGCTGTCCATCAGATCATCACGCAGGACCTGCTCTACTCTCGAACGGGAAAGCACGAGAGATGTCTGGTCACCGAAGTTGGAAAGAAGGGGACCATGATGGCAAGGGACATCAACTACACCCCCATAGTGATCGAAGGGGACCGGTCCCTCCTTGGCAGGTTCATCGATGTGGACACTGAAGATATTGGCCCCTCCTATCTGATCGCCGGCAAGGATCTGTCTCAAGTTGACTTATGACCTCACTTCTCCGGTAAACTTTCCAGATATCGGTAATGTTATATCCAGGCCAGGCATTTCGGGGAAAGCCCGGAGGAAATAAACATGGTCTTGGAAAGGATCAGATCGATCAAGAAAGCCAACTCGCTTCTGGAGAGGGAGAGGATAACGTGGGTGCAGTGTCAGTTCACCGATATCTCGGGGAGGATCAGGTCCTTCACATGCCCCTCCTCCGATTTCATAAGCGGTCGACTTTGGAAGGATGGAATGACCTTCGACGGATCATCCGTTGGCTTTGCAATAACGGAGAGTTCAGATCTAAGGGCCATACCTGACCCTGGTTCACTTCTCATAATGCCCTACGGCGAATCCGTCCAGAGGGTTGCCAGGGTGATAACCGACACCTACATTTCTGATGGTTCCGCCCCCTTTCCCTCCGATCCCAGGAACTGCGCAAAGAGCGCTTCCGAGGAGATCATGGAGATGGGTTATCACCGTGCGCACCTTCAGCCGGAGCTGGAGTTCTACCTGTTCCGCGATGGCGTGGACCCGCTCGACAGGAAGAACCAGGGTGAACCCTCCTATCCTCTTGGTATTCAAGACGGATATTTCGCCTCCGTCCCCTACGATCACTCCGACCAATTCCGAAATGAGTTCTGCAAGAACCTGATGAACGCTGGGATGGATATCAAGTTCCATCACCACGAGGGCGGCTCCGAGCAGGTCGAGATAGAGTTCAAGCACATCAACGATCTTGTCCTCTGCGCCGACCATTCTATGCTCTACAAGCAGCTGGCAAGGCTAACCGCCAAGAGGTTCGGGATGTACGTTTCGTTCATGCCCAAGCTAACGACCGATGACCTGGGAAATGGAATGCACGTTCATCAGTGGATAGAGGGGAAGAACGGATCGGTCTTCCACGACCCGGAGGATGAGCTCAGCCTCTCCCAGACCGCCAGATATTATATCGGGGGGCTTCTGGAACACGCCAGGTCAATGTGCCTTATCACCAATCCAACGGTGAACTCCTACAAACGCCTCATACCCAATTTCGAGGCGCCCGTATTTGCGGCCTGGGGCGGGAGCAACAGGACCGCGATGATAAGGATCCCCAACTCCGCCTCCTCCAGAAGTGTGGGGGACCTCGAGGTCAGACACTCTGACACCTCCTCCAACCCCTATCTGGTCTTCGCGGTGATGATAAAGGCGGGGCTTGACGGCATCAGAAGAAAGATAGAGCCTCCGGCTGCGACCTCGAAGGACCCCAACAGGATGACCCCTGCCGAAAGATCGGATGCGGGCATAGTCCAGCTCCCATCGACGCTCAACGAGGCCGTTGAGGCCGCCAAAGAGGATGACAGGATGCGCTCGTGGCTGGGTTCTGATCTGTTCGACGCAGTGATCTCCACCAAGGAGAAAGAGGTCCTGGACCACAGGGCCCACGTCTCCGAATGGGAGAGGTCAAGGTACCTATCACTCTGAAGGTTGTCAATATATTTCCCTATCAACTGCGGAGATATTGAGTATAATACCCCGATATTACCGTGAGCGGGCCCTTATCAATTCGAAACCATCTCATTCATTTTTAATATCAACGCTTTCAACCTTGATGGAAGGACCCTGCGGTGGAGGCATGGTTGTTGTTTGTGTCTCAGTTTCTAATTGTTTTTCAAGCGTAGGTTGTGTTTCAGTTGCTGGTTGGGTTTCAATCGTGGGTTGTGCTTCAGTTTCTGGCTGAGTTTCAATCGTAGGTTGTGGTTCAGTTTCTGGTTGAGTTTCAGGTGTTTGAGAAAGGTCCTGAACTGGTTCCGGTTCCTGCGGAATCTGAGGTGCTGTTACCGTTAGGGAGGCCGCAGGAAGGGTAGGCTGCCTCGAAGGAGCAGGCGCTGAAGAGATGGGAAGCTGGGGCTTGGCCGGTAGCGGTGAGGGCATTAAAGATGGCTGGGTTGGGACCTTGGCGATCTCAATTCCTTCCCTGGCCGTTGGTTCCTGATCGGAGCCCTCCGCTGACGTCTTCCCTTTTCTCTTTTTCAGGAATATTAAGGTTCCAATAACGATGCAGATCAGAATTACTACCAGAATGATCACGATCCATATCCAGGAGGAGGATGACGTTTCTTTTTCCGGATCTATCGTGCTCTCCTTGGTCGTTGGATCAAGAGGATCGTAACCGTTGCTCACCTCGTATCCGTCCGAGAGGCCATCACCGTCGGAGTCGCTGCTGTTCAGGTCTGTTCCGAAAATGTATTCTTCCCTGTTGGTCAGATCGTCATTATCGAGGTCTCCTGCAGCATCGGCAGCATCAGCAGGATCCAAACCGTAATGGATCTCGATCAGGTCGGGTATACCATCTGCATCTTCATCGTGATCGATGGAGAGAACTGTCAGGTTGAAAGTTGTAAAGTTGGAATTTCCCGCATTGTCCTCAACTAAAATATTTATGAAGAAGATGCCAACCTCGTCAACAATGCCAACAAGAGTTTCTCCGCTGCCATCAATGGGCGTTCCATACCAGACGTAACTTGTGATCCCGATGTTGTCCCCCACTTCCAATGTTATATTGATATGATCTCCCTTGTAGACATTGATATTCGGGATAGGTTCAATGGTAGGTGAGATACAATCGGTTATGATCACTTCAACTGGATCCGTTCCATACATATTATCGGAGATATCAAATGCCTTGATCTTGTAGTGAAGGGTCTCTACAGAATCGACAGGGACCACTATGGAGCCGATATAACGATCACCCATATTTTCGAGATGGAGGACCTCAGGATCTCCATCGCCGTACCAGTATTCAATATCCACACTTGATATTCCGAAATTATCAGTTGCATTGACGATAAAATCATGGTCCTCTCCCGTTTCGCATGTATTTGTTGTAAGGTCCTCCAGTATCGAAGGGGGATCATCATCTATCACCACGATCGTCTTGTTTTCGGTCTCCTTTTTATTCTCGGTAATATCTACAGCATTGAAGCTGTATTGAAATCTCTTCCAGTCCAAAGGAATTGTCACTGTAGATGAGAACGTACCTTCACCCGATAAGGCGCTTTTAAGGATCTCCTCCTCGTCATGCCAGTACTTTACATTTATTCTCGATAGCTCGATATTGTCCATGACCTCGATCTTGAAGGTGAAATCACCTCCGGTGGTTGCGGATGTGTCCGATAGATCCGCTCCAAACTCGGGAAGATCGTCATCAATAACCTCCACATCCATCTGATACATGCTGTTCCAGTTGCCAGATGGATCAGTTGAATGGAACAGGTAATGAAGCGTTTCCACAGTATCGAGTATATCAATTCCTAGATTCCATTGGTCATCATCTCCTTTCTCAAGGGACGAATTGGTAAC
>JAUVCY010000237.1 GCA_030595585.1 Thermoplasmatota archaeon | reverse complement strand
TTCTTTCCAAGCGCGTCTGCCAGCTCCCTGCCCTTCGCCAGGAGCTCCCTCGTCAACTTCTCATTATCGGAATATACAAGCACCATCATAACCACCTCAGTTGAGCACTCCATCCTTGGCAAGCATCTCCACCATCTTCGGCACGGCCTCATCGAGGTCCTCGCTGAAGGTGATGTTCTTCCTCTCCATCGGGACTCCTTTGATATCAAGCGTCCTGGTCATCGTGGAGAGCCCCGCCTTTCCCACGTCCTCCGCGGTCCAGTCGTGGATCGGTTTCCTTGCGGCCCCCAGGATCTGCATCAGGCTGGGAAGCCTGGGCTCGTTGATCTCCTTGGTGACGGTCACAAGGATCGGATATGTGGATTCGGTGGTGACCATCTTATCGCCCATGTTCCTCTCCGCCACTATCCTATCCTCGGATGCATCGGTCTTGAGGGCGTAGGTGATCTGGGGGATGTTCAGTATGCCGGCGATCCTGGGCCCCATCTGTCCGGAGAACATATCGATGGACGCCTCGCCGCACAGTATAATGTCGTAATCGCCGATCTTCTCGATGGCGCCGGCGAGGAGGGAGGATATGACGTGATAATCTGACTCCTCCGAAGCGGGTATCAACACGCCCTCATCTACCCCCATTGCGAGAAGCTCCTTGATCTTCTCCTTGGCGTCGGGAGGGCCCACCGTGATGGTGGTGATCTTGCCGGACCCGACCTTCTCCTTGATCTTGATCGCCTCCTCCACGGCATTCTTGTCTATATCGCTTATCTTCTTCGGTATGCCCGTTAGAACGGGCTTGTTGGTCGAGGGGTCCACCTTCACCTCGGAGACGTCCACGACCTGTTTCGCACACACTATTATATTCATGGGTAAACACCACTTCATCTCTTTATCCTTTTATCCTCGTGCTCCCGTTGGAGCTTTCTCTTGATCTTACCTCAGGAGGCTCCCGGCGATGACCATTTTCATCACCTCGGATGTGCCCTCGTAGAGTTCCGTGATCTTGGCATCCCTGAAAAGCCTCTCCACCGTGTACTCCCTTGTGTAGCCGTAACCACCGTGAACCTGAACCGCCATGGACGTGACCTCCCCTGCGGTCTCCGATGCGAACAGCTTCGCCATCGCGGCCTCCTTTCCGAACCTCTCCCCCAGGTCCTTCTTGTACGATGCGTGGTAGACGAGGTATCTTGCAGCCTCGATCTTGGTGGCCATCTCCGCGATCATCCACTGGATCGCCTGGAATTTCGCGATCGGCTTGCCGAACTGCTGCCTCTGCATGGCGTACTCGACAGACTCGTCCAGGGCAGCCTGGGCGATGCCCACCGCCTGGGATGCAATGCCGATCCTGCCCCCGTCGAGGGTGGACAGGGCGATCTTGAAACCCGCCCCCTCCTTGCCCAGCAGGTTCTCCACCGGAACCTCCATATCCTCGAATATCAGCTCCGAGGTGAGCGACCCCCTGATCCCCATCTTCTCGATGGGTGGGCCGGCGCTGTAACCCTTGAACGTATCCTCGACGATGAAGGTGCTGATGCCCCTTGCCCCGGCCTCCTTGTCGGTGACCGCAAAGACGATGATGATACCTGCCCTGGGCCCTGATGTGATGAACATCTTGCTTCCGTTGATAATGTACTTATCACCTTTTAGTACCGCAGTTGTGGCCATGGCCCCAAGATCGGTGCCGGCGTTCGCCTCCGTGCCTCCGAATGCGCCTATCTTCTCCCCCGAGGCCAGGATGGGCAGATATTTCTTCTTCTGCTCCTCGGTCCCGTACTTGATCAACGGCCAGGCGGTCAGGGAGTTGTGGACCGATGTTACGACTCCGGTGGAGGCGCATTTCCTTGATATCTCCTCGATGACCATGGCGTATGTGACGTTGTCCAGTCCGGCGCCGCCGTACTCGGTAGGGATTATTGTTCCCAGGATGCCCAGGGCGGCCAGTTTCTTCAGGGTCTCGGCCGGATAGATCTCTTTCTCGTCAAGCTCCGCGGCCAGTGGGGCGATCTCCTTTTCGGCGAACTCCCTTATCATATTACGGATCATCACCTGTTCTTCACTCATTTCCAGCTTCATGGGCCCCCCAAAACAGATTTAAAATCATAAATCTTTCTATACGATATTCTGATTCGTCGGATATCCGCCTCTTGAGAAAGAAATATATCGGCCTATGGGCTATCCGAAGTTCGAATGTCTTCACAAAAGGGGTACATCCAGGTATACACCGGACCGGGCAAGGGAAAGACGACTGCGTCGCTGGGCCTGGGCCTGAGAGCGCACGGCAACGGGATGAAGGTCCACATGATCCAGTTCATGAAGGGAAGGAGGTACAGTGAGATCGATTCCATAGATCTCCTTCCCAATTTCACCATTGTCCAGCACGGCCGCGATGAGTTCGTTTCAAAGGAGAGCCCGGAGAAGATCGATATGGACCTCGCCAGGGCGGGCTTCGAGCATGCGAAGGAGATCGTCAAGGGGGGAGAACACGACGTGGTGATCCTGGATGAGATAAACGTGGCAGTGGACTTTGGTCTCATTCCGTTGGCCGAGGTCCTCGACCTTATCGGTGCCAGGCCGGGCCACGTGGAGCTCGTGCTCACGGGAAGGTCCGCACATCCGGAGATAGTGAAGGCGGCCGATCTGGTGACCGAGATGCTCGAGATAAAGCACCCTTACCAGGTGGGCGTCCAGGCCAGGAAAGGGATAGAATTCTAAAGGGGGGAGAACTGTGTACGATGAGAAGGAGATCAAGAGGATCGAGGATCGCAGGAAGAAGTGGGACGAGGAGATCTACAGGCCTCTGATAGAGAAGAGGCCGGAGAGGTTGAAGAGGTTCGATAACCTCTCCTGGACCGAAATTGGCCCACTGTACACTCCGGCGGATATCGGCGACTTCGACTACGAGAGGAGGTCCGGCAATCCCGGCGAGTTCCCCTACCTCCGAGGGATCCATTCGACGATGTACCGCGGGAGGACGTGGACCATGCGCCAGTTCGCGGGGTTCGGGACGGCGGAGGAGACCAATCTGAGGTACAAGTACCTCCTTGAGCACGGGGAGACCGGCCTCAGCGTTGCATTTGACTATCCAACACTCTACGGCTACGATACCGACCACCCGCTTGCAAGAGGTGAGTTCGGGAAGTGCGGGGTCGCGATATCATCCCTCAAGGACATGGAGCTCCTCTTCAAGGATATCCCGGTTGACAAGATCACCACATCCATGACGATAAACGGACCCGCGCCGATCGTATGGGCGTTCTACATCGCCAACGCGGACAACCAGAACATCCCCCGGAGCCAGATAGGGGGTACCATCCAGAACGATGTCCTGAAGGAGTACATCGCCCAGAAATCGTTCATATTCCCACCGGCCCCATCGATGAGGCTTACGGTGGACACCTTCGAGTTCGGGTTCAAGGAGCTGCCCAGGTGGAACACGATAAGCATAAGCGGCTACCACATCAGGGAGGCCGGGTCCACCGCCGTTCAGGAGCTTGCATTCACACTTGCGGACGGCTTCGCCTACGTGAAGGCCGCGATGGAGAGGGGGATGGACATCGACCAGTTCGCACCACGTCTGAGCTTCTTCTTCAACGCCCACAATGACTTCTTCGAGGAGATCGCCAAGTACAGGGCGGCGAGGAGGATATGGGCAGAGGGGATGAAGGACCTTGGCGCAAAGAAGGAGAGGTCCATGTTGATGAGGTTCCACACCCAGACGGCAGGAGTGAGCCTCACAGCTCAGCAGCCGGAGATCAACCTGGTCAGGGTGGCCATCCAGGCCCTCGCCGCCGTGATGGGGGGAACACAATCGCTCCACACCAACTCAATGGACGAAGCGCTTGCACTTCCCTCGGAAAAGGCGGTCAGGCTCGCCCTGAGGAC
>JAUVCY010000083.1 GCA_030595585.1 Thermoplasmatota archaeon | reverse complement strand
GTTTACCCCAACGATCTAAAGAACGCAACTCTGCTTGGATATGAAAAGAGAGGCACGCTATCCAGCCTCAGGGATCACCAGGACTGGTTCGAGATAACAGGGTCCGACTACGACAAGATATGGAACATATCCTACTTCTGGAACCGCTCCACGAACCTCCGTTTCGAGAGTGACGAATGGTACTCCGAATCCTACAATGTGCACCAGACGATGTGGATGCACTTCCACCTGGTCTATTCCACATGGGGGCCCGACGGGACATGGGGGACATCAGACGATGGATGGGAGTCGGAGGAGATGGTCCTCACCCAGTGGTTCGATACCGAGGGGTGGCTGACGTCGGACACCTCCTGGTCAGGAGATATTATCAACAACATGACAGGAGGCACTGTGAACCAGAGGAAGGTGTACATGGGGGTCATACTGGAGGCTATAGATCTCAAGGTGGATGGAAGCGGAAACGTCAATGGGTTCGACCCAACCACGTTCGGAGCTGTTAACGACTACTCCATATCCGTATCGATCGAGGAGATCGCTCCCAACAACCCTCCGTCGATATCAAATATCAATGTGGTCTCAACTAACACACAGCACATATCCGATGGGAGCCTGGACGATAATTACACTCTATCCTTCACCTACGTGGACATGGACAACGATCCGCCGGAACAGATACTGCTGGCCATCGATGACGAACTTGGGATCTCCGACACCGACCTGTCCGGGTTCGAATTGAACCCGGGCGACGTGGACTACACGGACGGGAAGGATTACTCCGTGAACTTCACAGGAGTGGAGATCGGCGCGGATCCGGTGAACCATACCATCAGGATGATCGCTTCGGACAACCTCACCTCGGAACCAATAAAGGTCTCCAGATGGTCAGACCCGGTCGTCATAGTGGACCTCTTCTCGGTATGGGACGACAATCCCCCAGCGGTCCATCCCAATTTCAACGGAATACAGGTTGTTGAGGAGGACTCTATGTTTTTTTTAAAACCCCTGGGTAACTCCGATATCAGCGTCTTCATCGACGATGAGGGATTCATCGAGTTTTACGTTTGGAATAAATTGCTGAAGAAATGGGATTCCACCTACGATTCTGAACTGATCTACGTTGAGATAGTGGAAATATATGGTGATCATTTCGCTCGTATCACACCAAAACCTGACCAGTTTGGCACGGAGATACTGAGGCTGATGGGAATTGATCAGCACATGTCTGTGGAAGCAGACTATCAGATCAACATCACTCCCACCAATGATCCGACGATCGTCCAGCACATCAACATTGATGGGACCCCACGTACGGTGAATAACAACAACCCACTGAAGCCTGTGGCCCACCTGGAAAATATTTCTGTACTGGAGGATGAGGATTTCTCATTTCAGATAAACTCATCTGATCCTGACGGGGCGGACATATTATATTCATTCGAAATTGAGATGTCTGATCCGTGGGACTCGTTGATCGAGGTTGAGGGCGATTCCGGCATTGTCACCTTCACCCCCACCAATGAAGATGTACTCCTCCAAAACTCGAAGATGGTGTTCTCCATCACCGAGAATCTCACAGAAGATCAAACCCACCTGGAGGTCTATTTCAAGATCACAAATGTCAACGATCCACCGGAGATCACCATTCCAACAACGATGCCCAGGACATACAACCAGTTCAGGAAGGTGATGATCAAACCGATCGTGAGCGACATCGATCCCTACGATATATTGACCATCACCGTGAACATGATCAATGCAACCGACGAGTGGGAAAGCGCCATTTCGGAGCAGCTTCCCTATGCGAATTTAAACAAGGGCATAGATTGGGACATCGACCCGGCAACGGGGGAGTTCTGGTTCCAGCTTGACGATCAGAACATCTGGAGGACAGAAGACGGCATGGTCCAGCAGGTGGAGGTATTCCTGACCTTCATGGTGACCGACCGTGCGGGAGCCAACAACACCGCCAGCATCATCCTGATCCTTACAAATGAGAACGAGGAACCAGAAAAGCCGGATGAGATATTCCATATGTTAATTGGAATGACGGTGAACTTCTGGGTGGATCCAGTGGCCGACCCGGATGAGGACCAGCTCTTGTACAGGTGGGACTTCGGCGACGGTCAGACAGGGGAGGGAATAAACGTCAACCACACGTATGCCAAGGAGGGTCCGAAGAACGTTCAGATGTGGGTGCAGGACCATGAATACCAGACCGACAGGATAGCGCTTCAGATCACGGTGGATGAGTTCTCGGGCGACAGAGATGGGGATGGGGTTCCTGACCTCAATGACGCCTTCCCCGACAACCCATATGAATCCAGAGATACCGACGGAGATGGTGTTGGAGATAACGGAGACGCGTTTCCATATGATGCTGCGGAATCGAAGGATTCTGACGGGGACGGCGCCGGCGACAACACCGATGCCTTCATTGAGGACCCCGCCGCAAGCGTTGACACTGACGGGGACGGCCATCCGGACGAGTGGAACGATGGTTACTCAAGGAGCGACTCCACGACGGGATTGTCCCTTGACCTCTTCCCCGACGATGAACAGAGATGGAACGTAGGGGATGAGGGCACCAGTGACCCTGCGGATAGAACGTTCGTTATATTGGTCGTTATCATCATCATCTTCATACTGGCTATGGTCGTGATCGTGGGAGTGGCCGTGGCCGTCATGAGCGGAAACTCAAAGGAAGAATACACGAACGAGGAGTGATCGGAGAGACATCCCATTTATGCACCGACATGCTTATAAGCATATATGCTAATAAGATAATATGTATTGGAACCTATTCAGGCCGGTTGCGTTCAGGATAATAAACGAGCTGCTGCCAGTGGACCGATCGCTTACCGAGCTGTCCATATCCCTTGAGATCTCAAAACCCACTCTACAGCAGAGATATCTCTCCGACCTGATCGAAATGGGCGTGATCGAGAAAGAAGTAATCAAAACCAGAAAAGGACGGGAGGCCAGGTACCGACTGCTTCCGTTCAATTATCAGTTATCCATAGACCCTGAAAGGATAATGGCCCTCAATTTCACATCTGATAGACCAATGAACACGTCATATCCACTGCTGAACCAGATCAAGGGCCAACTTGCACATGATGATATGATAAAAATAATTGAAATGATAGACGAAATCCCCAACCTGTCAAAAGGCCTTTACATCATCCTCTTCGGTTCGGCCGCAGAAGGTGCGGAGACGAAGAAAAGCGATATGGACCTTGTATTTCTCGGGGAGAAATGGGCGAAAAAGGAGAGAGATACATTCATCAACCTCCTCGCTGACATCTCTTATAAACTCCATTACAGGATATCTCCTCAGTTCAAGGAATTCGACGAACTGAAAGAGGAGAGAAGTGCGTTTGCAGATGAGATCAGGACAACGGGAGTCATCATATACGATGGGAACGGAGGGGGCGGCGGTATATGGGAAGAGATGAGGAGATACACGAGCATCTCGACCTGAGCGACGTTTATCTGGAAGCTGCAAAACTGAACATCGAGAACGATCTGCTGGAACCGGCACTTTTCAATGCCATCCACGCATTGGAACTCTCGATCAAAGCCACCCTCATGATCAGGATACAAGGGCCGATAATCACACACAACGTCGGTGGTCTGCTGGGCAGATACTATCGAGATGTCCTTGGAGACAAGAAGTGCAGAAATATCAACTCTATTTTGATCCGCTATAATCTTCCAAGATATCCAGCCTAACTTTAACGTACAGGTACAGATGAGTGTTAAAGTGAGGCTTCTCCCAACATTGAGAGGCTCAGATTAGATTAGATCTATCAAAGTTGGGATCTATCAAAGTTGGGATACAGATGGATGTCAAAGCGAGGCTTCTCCCAAAATTGACTTCCCTCAGATCATATTAGAACTGTCAAAGTTGGGATCCAGGCACAGATGAATATGATCGTGAGGAGATCACATCGACGATCCAGGTCGTGGATATCATCATCAATAAGGATCTGAAACCACTTATTCAGAGAGGCTTAAAGAACTGAGATATTTCATTGTGGAACATCAATATAGTGCAAAATGGTATGATACCATTTATCACTATTATAAAATTCGAGGATGATCTGCATATCGGATAGAGGACACTCCTGGTGATGACAATTGAACAGAGGAGCTGTTAGATCAGATATCGATTGGGGGCCGCATGGAAAATGAGCAAACTTTCACAGAAGGGGACGATCTCCTTGTACCCGGGAGATCTCCCCTTACGTTCCTTCAAATTAACTATATCCTCCGAACAACGGACCCGGTCGGACTTGGAACCACCTCGAACCCGCTTCTTATCTGCCTCTTCAGCTCCCCGACGTGAGATATCACTCCCACCATTCTCCCCTCTCTAAGCTCGGATAACACCTTCAAAGCGGTCTGAAGCGTCTCATCATCAAGAGAGCCGAACCCCTCGTCTATGAACAACGCGTCCATTCGTATCCCCCCCGACCTGGACTGAACAACATCAGCAAGACCAAGAGCAAGCGCCAGAGACGACAGGAACATCTGTCCGCCGCTGAGCGTATTTGCGGGCCTCTCCTTCCCCGTGTAATTATCATATACGTTCAGGTCCAGTCCAACCTTCGCCCTCTTCCCCCTCTCGGCGTCATCCGCCCTCCGAAGCAGGAACCGTCCCCCTGACAGCACCTTCAACCTGACATTGGACGATATGAGCACCTCCTCGAACCTCTGTGCCAGGAAGAACCTCTCCAAACTCATTCTGGGATTACTCAGCCCCTTCACCTGCATGGAAAGCCTTCCCACCACTTTCTGAACCTTCTCCATCTCCTGGATCCCCTCGGAGGTTTTCTCAACCTTCTCCAGCTGCCCTCTGGTCCATTTCAGGTCGCTTTCGGCCGTTGCCTTCCTCTGTGTGGCCACCTGCCACTCCATCTTAGACCTTGCCTCCTCCTCCTGGACCTTTTCCAACTCCTCCTGTGTGGGGGGCTTTGTCCCCTCCCCCAGCTCCTTGAAGTTCTTCTGAAGGGCCTCTATGGAGCTTTGCACTTGGATCTTCTCCCTTTTGAACTCCTCCACCCTCCGGGTGAATTCCCGTTCCCTGCTCTCATCAAGTAGTGCTTTCCGGAGATCCTCAACGTCCCCCAATCCATCCGTGTTCAGCTTCTGAAGTTTTGAACCTATCGAGGATACGGTCTCCTCCAGCCTCTTTGCGGTCTGCCCCAGGTTCTCCCTCTTCAACTTCAATTTCTCCCTGATCACGATGAGCTTTCCGGACATCTCCTCTACCTTTTCGGACCTCTCTTTGATCTCAAGTGATAGTTTTACTTCCTTTTCTTTCAGCTCCGATATCGTCGCTCTCAGCTTCAAGGCCGGGTCCTTTGCCTCGAGGTCTATCTCAAGCCCCTTGAACGTGGACACCCTCTCCTCAAGCCTGGAGGTGATCCCCTGAACCTCAATTCTCAGCTTGCTGATGCCCTCTCCCAAGGGGGCCTCGTTCTTTATTGAGCTCTCCAGCTCACTGGAGATGAGGTCCTTTTCCCTGGTGAGCTCCATCTCCCTCCTGTCCCTCCGTTCCAGAAGGGTCCTTTTCCTGTCCAGGTCATCAACGGCCCTCCTGACATGGGAGGCATCCATTCCCACGTACTCCGGATATACCGTCGCGATCTCCTTCTGCCTCTCAAATAGCTCCTTTCTGGAGGTCTCCAGGGTATTGAGGTCCATCTTGATCGGATCGAGGTCCGATAAGAGCTCCTGCAGCCTGGACGTTTCCTTCTGCAGATCCTCCAGGGAGATGTCGTCCTCCGAGGGGGGACGGGGTGAGGGGTGATCGGGAGACCCGCACACGGGACACTCCTTGCCTGTTTCCAGCGCACTTGCAAGCTCCCCCGCGATGGACCCCTCCCTCCTCTTTCCGAGGGATAGAACCTGCTCCTTTTGTTTCTTTACCCTCACTTCAAGCTCCTTCCTGCGTTCATCAAGCTTCTGGATTTGGGATCCTCTATCAAGGATCTGGTTCAGGATGCCCACAAGGTCATTTCCCGCGCTCAACAGCTGGGAGAGCTTCACCATGTCTTCCTTCTCCCCCAACCCATCAAGCTCTTTTTTGATCGACACCAGCTTCTCCTGGTTCACCCTCTTCGTGTCCAGTATCCCGGACCGCTTCTTTACCAGCTTGACCAAGTCCTCCTCCTTTCCGTTTTGTTCCGCCTTGAGAGCGCTCATCTCCTGGACCCTGGGAAAGATCGCCTCAAGCGAAGCGATCCTGTTCCTCTCCTCTTCCAGCCCCTTCTGCTTGATCGGCAGCTCCCGCCTGGACCTCTCCTTCACCTCATTGAAATCGTTTTCAACCTTCTCGTGTTGACCGGCCAGCTCCCTGACATCCAGATCGAGGTCTGACCTGTCTCTCGTCAATCCATCAAGCCTCTCAAGGTCCGGGCGGAGCCTCTGGGCCTTTCCGTTCAGATCGAGAACGGAGGATATCTTTTCGATCTCCTCCTTCTGGATGACTCCCAGCTCCTTTCTTCTCCTCTTCGACTTCTCAAGTTCTGTATTTATCCTGTAAGCGGTCCTTGCTATCTCAAGGCCTTTCAAAACGGACTCCCAGACGATCTTCTTTTCGGCCTCAACCTTCAACACCTCCCTGAAGCTCTCATCCAGGTTCGACACCACATCTGATGACCACTCATTGAACATCACGCCTTCACCGGGTCCACCATCAAGCATCAGCTTCTCGACTATGGTGTCCACCAACGTATCCTTCCTGGTCCCCTCCACCTTGATCTTATTGAAGAGCTTCTTTGACCTGCTGTCGATGGAATCGGTGATATCCTTGTACAGAAGTGAATTGAAGAGCTGACGAAGCAGCACCTCTCGTTTATCCGTATCCGCCCTTAGAAGCTCCCTGAACTCCCCTTGAGGGATCATCATCACCCTGGAGAACTGCTCCATCTCAAGTCCCAGTATCCTGGTCACCTCAACTTTCACATCGCTTTTCTTCGAGGCCACAACCTCTTTGCCGTATCCTCCCGAGCCGTCGGGGATCAACTTCACAAGGGACGCCTTCTCCGGTATATTGGTGGTCCCTCCGCTTTTTCTGGGGGCCTCCAGGGTCCTCTCCACCAGATACCTGATATCCCCCACCTGGAAGCAGAACCTGATGATGGGGTCCTCCCCGATGGGAGCGTGGTCCGATCGAAGGTTCTTATCCCTGCCCGAAGGGGTCTTCCCGTACAGGGCATAACATATCGAATCGAAGATGAAGCTCTTACCGGACCCTGTGGGCCCGCTGATCAGGAACAGCCCACCCTCCTCTATGGAATCAAGGTCCACCCTGGTCCTCTTTACGAAGGGGCCTATGTTCTCCATCTCAAGCCAGGAGGGTTTCATCTGCTCACCTCCGCCC
>JAUVCY010000039.1 GCA_030595585.1 Thermoplasmatota archaeon | reverse complement strand
ATGGTCTGATGAATAGAATATTTATTGATACAAACATACTGATATCTGCCATTGTTTTCGATGGCAATGAACTGGATGTCATTCTAACCTCAATTAAAAGAGAAGATCAAGTGTTCATCTCTGAACATATCATCGAAGAAGCAACCAGGGTATTCATGAAGAAATTCCCTGAATATCTGGAGCTGTTTGACAGTTTCATAGACCTGTCAGGAATTGTGACAATCAAAAAGTCAGAATACATTGATAAGATATCTACTATCAAGGATATCCGTGATAAATATGATGCGCATGTGATCGCCTGTGCTGAAAGATTGAAGTGCAACTACATAATCTCAGGGGATAATGATCTTCTTTCATATGATCATAAAACCATCAGAATACTGAAATCAAGAGAATACCTTTCATATCATTGACAATAGATATGATAAAAATATTCAAAATGAAAAGGTCTCATTTTCACTACATATTGCCCGGATCGTATTACTTAACCCCTGTCCAAATATGACGAGTTTCGCATGCAAAGGATGTTATATCTCATTTGATCGACTCCCTCCGTTGATCAGCTTCCCCCCATACCGGCATACATATTCGGGATGAGCCCTCATTCTATCCTGCATTTAGAAAGGATCAGGTCCTTCGCTATCTCCTTCCAGCTCCCCACCTCAACATCATCAACGTTCAATTCGCCTATCCCCCTCCGGTGAAGCTCATACACCCGCGAACCCACGGCGAGGAATATCCTCTTGACGACGTGATACCTCCCCTCGTGGATCCTGAGGGTTACGGAGGTCCTGTCTCCAACGTGCTCGAAGGAGATGATCCGTATCCCCTTCACCATCCCCGTATCCAACATGACCCCCTCCTCCATCGCCTTCAGCTCCCCCTCGGTCATGTTTCCCTTTACCAGGGCCACGTACTCCTTCTCGACCCCATACCTGGGGTGGGCGATCCTGTTGGAGAGGTCACCGTCATTGGTGATAAGGATCAAACCTGTGGTGTCAATGTCCAGCCGCCCCACGGGAAACAACCCCGGCCTGAACTCCTTTGGGATCATATCCACCACCCACCTCCTCCCCCTGGGGTCATCCCTGACGCATATTATGCCCTTGGGCTTGTTCAATATGAAATACCTATGGGGAAGCACCGTTACCTTCCTGCCGTCCACGAGAACCCTGGAATCCTCATCTATGGCACTTCCAAGCTCATCCACGACCTCCCCGTTCACGGAGACCCTGCCCAGGGTTATGAGCTCCTCGCACCCTCTACGGGAGCCCAGCCCGCATCTGGACAGGTATCTCTGAAGCCTGATGAACCCCAAAATAACACCTCACTCCACGAACGCCGCCGGTTCGAGCAGCTTCTCGGGGTTCTCCAGCTGATCATTGAAGTAGGAGATAGCCCGGTGCATGTAGAAGCCGTCCTCCCCCCTCTCATCGTATGTGATCTTGATGGGCAGGACCTTCCGGACCACCATCTCACCGTTCTCCACAAGCACCTTGTCCTCGATCATGCCCATTACTGCGAACGTCGGGATATCCCCGTATTCATACAGGTGGTGATAGAAGGCCTTCGCGTTGAAGGACCCCAGGTTTGCAATGAACATGGTCGCGTAGAACGGGTCCTTCTCTATGAAGCTGTAGGGGATCAGATTGTAGTAGAGAAGCCACTGGAAGATCTTGTACCCGGAGGATAACATGAAACGGGGAAGCTTCAGGAACAGGTCCGCCTCCCTGTCCGAATGGGTGCCCTCCTTTCTCGCCTTCTTGATCTCTATCTTGGAGGCCTCTATGGTATCCCTGAGGGTGAAACCGGGCATGAACTCCCTCTTGACAACCGTGATCGGTGAGGAGCTCTTGTACTCCTTCTTGACGGAGAAAGACAGCCATATCTTGTTCCTCTGATAGATCCTGCGCCCGGAGACGAAACGGTTGGCCCTGGGAAAGGCGACGATCGTCTTGACGATCCCGTGGAGCAACAGATGGAATATGGTCACCTTCGTACCGTATTCCTGGGTCATCCTCTCCGCCAAATCCAGAGCCTTTTGTATCCGGACCTCCTCCTCGAAGTAAACGGCTGATTCCACCCTGGTCCTCATGAAAAATGGCATCATCCTTCTGTAATTCGGCAGCCCCTTGACCCGAGTCCCATCCCTTCTACCCATAGCTGTTTTCCCCCATTACAATATAATCAGCTTCATCGTATTAATAGAAGATACCCGAAGGATGATCGAGCTCTGGCTAGCGATACCATTAAATCCGATAACGCATACACCGTTCGGAGGAAGCTGACTTGTCTCTGAAAGGTAGGGATATCGTGGCAATAACCGATCTCGATCTAAACGAGATCGAAATTATCCTGAAAGAAGCGGAGAAGATGGTCCCCGCTGCCAGGGGTGAAGTCAAGAACGATTCACTCTCCGGCAAGATACTGGCATCCCTTTTCTTCGAGGCGTCTACCAGAACCAGGCTCTCCTTTGAAACGGCCATGCACCGGCTGGGAGGCGACGTGATCACCATTGCCGGCCAGGAGGGCAGCTCCCTGATCAAAGGGGAAACCCTGGCTGACACTATCAGAATGGCCGAGGGATATTCCGACATCATCGCCATCAGGCACCCCAAGGAGGGGGCGGCCCGCCTCAGTGCAACCTTCTCCAGGATACCCGTCATAAACGGAGGGGACGGTGCGGGTCAGCACCCTACCCAGACCCTTCTGGACCTCTTCACAATACAGCAGAACCATGGAGATATCTCCAAACTCCACGTGACCATAGGTGGAGATCTGAAATACGGCAGGACCACACACTCCCTATCCCTGGCGCTCGGGAGAATGGGGGCAAGGATGACCTTCGTGGCCCCAAAGAGGATCCAGATGGTAGACCACATTCTCGATGATCTTAAAAGGATGGATGCCTCCTTTGACATGGCCTATGATATCAAGGAGACCATCGAAGATACGGATGTGCTCTACATGACCAGGATCCAGAAGGAGCGTTTCCCGGACGTTGAGGAGTACATGAAGGTTGCCGGGGGCTTCCGTATAACGGCAGAAATGCTCGAGCCTGCCAAGAAGAAGATGACGGTGATGCACCCGCTTCCAAGGGTGGATGAGATACATTTTTCCGTGGATGATACACCACACGCAAAATATTTTCAGCAGGCCTTCAACGGCGTTCCGGTGAGGATGGCCCTGCTTAATCTTCTCCTGGAGGGCTAGAGATGAAGGACGTAAAGATCACACCCCTCAGGAACGGCACGGTGATAGATCACATTAAACCTGGCATGGCCCTGAAGATACTACCCCTTCTGAACATAGATCAGGACTACAGTACAGGCCTCTCCATTGCGATGTACGCGCAGTCGGAGAAACACCAGCTTAAGGACATAGTGAAGATAGAGGACAAGGAGCTGCACCATAAAGAGGTGAACAGGCTGGCGGTTATTACACCCAACGCAACGATCAGCATCATAAGGGATTTCAAGGTAGTGGACAAGTTCAAGATCGAACTTCCAAAGGTTATCGAGGGTATCGTCAGATGCGAGAACATCAACTGCATCACCAACGGAAAGGAACCGGTCATTAGCAAACTGGTGAGGGCGCAGGAGGATCCGGTCAAATTCAAGTGTTACTACTGCGGAAGGATCCAGAACGACCTGGAAAAAAGGATCATCTGAGCCCTGCGGAGATATCAAGGATCATATCCGCGGCCCTCTTCAGATCCGCAAGGGAGATGTTCGGCATTTTTGTCATCTCCGGATCGTCAGGGATATACTCCGTGGCCATGGGGACGTGTACGAAACCTCCTTTTGATCCGCTCTCCTGACACCACTGCATCACGGTGTAGAATATCTCGTTGCAGAGATATACACCTGCACTGTAGGAGACCTTGACTGGTATCCGCTCCGACAGAAGCTTCTCCTTTATCTCGACGATCGGCAGGTTGGATCGATAGGCGAGTGGGCCATCCTCCAAGATGGGGTCACCAGTTCGTACATTGCCGGTATTGTCTGGAATGTCAGACCCTCTTATGTTAACGGCGATCTCCTCCAGGGCTATGTGAGATATCTTGCCGTTCAGCCCAAAGGATATCACGAGGTCAGGCGACCTCTTCCTGAGAGCCCTCTGGAGTATCTCCCTCGCCCTCCCATATTCAACGGGAAGAACAATGGGTACTACATCGATATCAGAACGTTTGCCCAGATGCTCCGCTACAGCCTGTGCCGGGTTCTGAGAAAAAATATGGAAGGGAACGAAGCCGGTGATGATCACTTTCGTCATCGGCTCCGCCCCTTCTGACTGCGGGATATCTAATCCCTCTTTCTAAGCCACACAAATGACGAGGAGAGTACGCCCAACAGGGCAACCGTCCCAAGCAGGCCTCCGATTATTACCTCGGCCCCTACGGGAGTTGGCTCCTCGTATCCGCCGAAGATGATCACCTGGATCACCGCCGACTCGTCGGAGTTCCTGCCGTCGTCGTCCTTGACCCATACCTCAACGTAATAGGTACCCACCTGTTCGTAATCATGCGCTTTTGTATATCCGGTCTCGTAACCGTCTATCCCCTTGTTCTCATCGGAGTGGATGCCGTCACCGTAGTCCCAGTAATAGCCCACGATCTCACCATCCCTGTCAAAGGAACCCTCGGCAGAGAGGATTATTGGCTGTTCGTCAATGGACTGCTTGACCATGTCGATCTTGGCCACCGCAAAGGGAGCGCGGTTCTCGACGATTATGGTCCAGCTATCCTCCCAAACGGCTCCTTTCCTGTCCGACATGTTCAGCGTCACGACAAAGGTCCCGTTATCGTTGTATTGATGATCGACGTAAGGATTGCTCTCCGGGGGTGATCCGTCACCGAAATCCCAGGTAAGACCGTAGAGATCATCAAGAGGCGATGTGGACTGCTTGTCGTCCACGTAGAATATTCCGTCGGGATCATATGATTCCGTGGTGTCAAAGGACATGTGAGTGCGGGTGTAGAGTTTGTAGTTGTTCTTGTCGATCCATTCATCGGCTGTTATTGTGACCTCACCGATAGGTGCCCTGTTCTCGGGAACTATCCTTATCTCCGTGGTATCGTCAGACGCAAATTCACCATCCGACACCGTGAGCCTGACAACATATTTGCCAGCTGCCATATAGATGTGCTCCACTATCCTGCCTGTTTCGGTCTTTGATCCGTCGCCGAAATCCCACAGATAATTGAGGTTGTCCACGTACCGGGAATCCCTCTTGCCGTCGTTGTTGGGATCGTCATTTGCATCATAGGACCCCACTCCGTCAAAGACCACTACCATTCCCTCTTCGATCTCATCTGCTCCAGGTATGGGCATTATAGGGCCTGCGTCTGCGGTTGGTGCGAGGTTGATATAGACCGGGAACGGAATTGATTCGATCTGCTCCCTGCCATCCCAGACCCACAACTTGACCGGCCAGAACGCCTCCTCTTCTGATTTCGCGCCCCGACTGTACCATACTTTATCCGCCTCGGAGGTAAAGGACCAGGGGGTCTCCGTTGAGTCTCCCCATGTCCACCTGAACTTCAATGGATAATCTGGCATAAGGTCATCGTCCTCATCCCATCCGGGGAGGCCGACATAGTATCCGTCACCCTCCTCCTCACTCTCGGGGATGAACACATCGGGATCATACGATAACGAGCCGTTGAAATGCACGGTCCTGCCATTTGACGAGTCCATGCTTTCAAAGCTCCAGGCCAATGGTGGGTTATGGCTCGCCCTGATCACCGGAACCGGATCCTCATTATCTATCACGTGAACGATGTAGTTCTTGGTAGTTGACATCGTATTGAGCTCGAGCGGATCTCCGTCATACACGGTTAGTGATATGTTCCAATCGCCCACCTCATCGAAGGGCTGAACCACCCTGGGGGTGAGCGGTATCTCATTTATGACCCCTGATGGGCTCTCGAACTTCCACACATACCTGAGCTCCGAGTTCGGATCTGGATCATAGGCCCACCCGTTGAACTCAACGTCCTGGTTCTCCAGTATGTACGTCTCCCTACCTGCATATTCAACAGGTGTCTGGGGGTTCACGTTGATGGAGACCGTGGGGGCGTTCTGTGATTTGTAGACAAGCACCTTTATCGTGTGCGTGTCCTGAAGCATGTCCCGATCCTGAACGGTCAATGTGACGTTAACGATGAGCCACTGATCCTCTGCAGATAGGGTCGAGTCCACGCTGGGCAGCCTGAACTTGTGAACGAAGACCGGGCTGTTCTGCCAGCCTGATGCCATGGGGACGCGATAATCGTTCCCGTTTATATTCGTCTGACCCTCCCATTTGTATTTCAGGGTATCTGTCTCACCGAAATCCTCCTCTGTATCGGGAGGGAAGTCGTCGTCGATATTGAAGTTCCCATCTCCGTCATCCGGCCCCGGCCAGTCCGGGTGTCCGTATCCTAAACCATCCAGGCCCACATCATCCTGTGGGTCATATGATCTTGATGCGTCAAAGGTGATCAGGTCCCCCTCCTTTATCTGGGGGTACTCATCGTTGAAGATCGGGTCCTGATAATAGGTATCGAACTTTTCCCTGCCATCGATGCTGTTATCCCTGTTCTCGGGGAAGCCCATATCAATGCCAGTATCCGCTGAAGGAAGCTGGGCGGGATGTTTGTAGGGGATCGTAAGCCAGCTGAGCTTCTCGTTAAAACCACAGTAGATGAGGAGGTCAACGGTCAGGTTATTGAGGTCGGATGGCTGGTTATCTGTCCTGTACATTACAACCCATATCCTACCTTTGTCTATGTCACCGGGGATATCAGCGAATCCGTCGTCGTTGATGTCCATCCAGTATCCCACACCGTCCATGAACTCCTCTTCCTGTCTCTGCGTCAGGAACATCTCCTCTGCTTTGGTCACATAGGGTTCAATGGTACCTGTTGGGTCCATTGGATCGTAAGGCGTATCCTCGTAATTGAAATCGAACCTCATGAGGCCCTCTATGGTCCCCTCCTGTTCCTTCCATTTGTAATCGCCATCCGTGTCAACGATGACCGACACATGGATCTCCTTCAATGCTCCCATGTTGGGATTGGTCCACACGTCGCTTGGGAGCAATCCTACGGGGTTTATCGTGAAGTTAACGACGCCCATGTCTCCCATGGAATTATCGTACTGCGCAGTCCACTGCTGTCCGACCTTCGGATAGGAGAAGTTCATCGGATCGAACTGCGTCTGGGTGAGGTTGAGATCCTCCTTGCAGAGGCCGACCTCATCTCCGTTGGTTGTGAAGTTGACATCATCCAACCACTGGTAATCCTCGGTCATGTTCTTGCACCTGAGCCAGAACTCCCTCTGGGGCCAATCCTCAAGATAGTTGGTCCAGTTGTGCCATGGTTGGTTCTGTGGTTCGTTCGAATTTTCCAGATCCCATGTGGTATGGGGATCGTAGCCTTCGGTCTTCTGTCTCGGAAGTGTAGCTCTTGTCAGAACATCGTCCGCTCCATCGCCCAGGACGACGCTGTCGTCCGAGGATATGTCTATCACGGCGAATACGCCGACCGAGACCATCACAAAGGTCAAAATAAGGGCAAAAATACTACTGCGCATGGGTTTCCCTCCAAGTACTCGTACTGTGTAACTGTACCACTAGGCTTTTGGGTATAATGGACCGTGTAGATAAATCTTCCCTAATTGAGGGTTTTTCAGCTTCCATTCCAACTACCTCCTGATGATTCCGCCGGGTGGGCGGAGCACGGGATTTTTCAAGCCCTGTGGTGCAGGACAAGTATACTATCAAACGGGAATTATTTAAGGGTTACCTATTCATGTGATGCGTTGGGTCGTTCGCCCAAATATCCATCTGCCTACTTGTTCTGAAGTTCAATGACCATCGTTTCGCATTGATCCGAGACCCCGATATATGTTCTCATGTTCCCCTCCGCCCTGACCTTCTCCGCATAGTTCAACATATCGAATATCTGGGATACGTCCTTCCCACTTGAGTGCATCTTCATCGCCACATCGTAGACGAACTGGATCTTCTTGAAAGCCCCATCGACAGCCTCTGAAGGAACATCTTCCGGTTTCGGCTGGGACTTCGGCTGAGGATCCACTACGGTCTCTTTCGGTGGAGATGCTTTTTGTTCTACCTTTGGTACAGGTGCTGAGGTTTTCTTCGGTTCATCCTGCTTGGGCTGAGGTGGTGTGGTCTCGGGCTCTGGTTCCGTGGACTCCTCTGGCACTTCCGTCTTGCGCACCAGGGGGACCAGCTTCTTCTTCACAACCTTTGTCTTGATGATAGGCAGGGGTTTCACCTTATCTGTCTCCTGCGGTCTCTGCTCTGGCTGGGGGTCCGATACGACCTGAGGCTCACTTTCCTTTGGGGACTCCTTGGCGGGAGATCTTTTCTCCTCCACCGGGACCTCCATCTCGAAATCCTGCTTCTCCTGCTCTGGTTTCTCCACGGCTTTCTTGACGGTGAGCGTGGGTTTTGGAGCGGGCTTCTTTATGATCTTCTTCACAGTGACCTTTGGTTTTTCTATCTTTTTCTGCGGTGTGGCCGCCTTCTTCTCACTCTTCCCGGGGAGGGGCTTCACCGATACAACCTCCACCGAGGTCGATTCCGACAATATATCCTTAACTGCATCCTCGACCAGGGAGTTGCACGCTCCAACAAGGGAGATGAAGTCATTACTCTGTTCCTTGAAAGAGGTGGCCAGCTCCTTGTAGCTCTCCCGGGCCCGGGTAAGGTCTCCGCCCACCTTCTCGTAGTCATCGATCTTTCCCTTGAGGTAGAAGAATACTGACTTCCTGAACTCCCGCTCATCCAGCCTATCCTCGATCTCCTTCGCCAGGTCGTTCACCTGTTCATAGGATCCGTCCCTATAGGATACTGCCATCTCCTTGATCATGTCGTATATCTTTCCGGCGTCCCCACCCATTCCTTTCAACGGGGAAGCCACGTTCTGAATATCCATCAGCCTCTTCGCAGCATCCTCTTTGGTCTTGGCAGCTTTCAGGTCATCGCCCACGGCTGCCTTGAAAGTTACCTTCTTCTTTTCCTGGATCTTCATCTCGATGGTGGGGCCGATCTCCTTCGGAGATATTATCTCGATCCTTCCCTTCTTGGAACCATCCTCCAACCCCTTGATACTCTCCTTTGAAGCGGGTGAAACCTCGATATCATCCCGATCCGTGCCAGTTCCCAATGCATCGCTATCGATCATAGCCGAGGGGGACGGAAGTTCTCCTCCATCTGATACCTTTCCCGGATCCTGTCCATGTACCCTGAACCAAAGGGTCCTGAAAGGTTCCTCTATCGTATATGGGTTCTTGACGTTGTCCAGATCGTCCAGGAAACGCTCAAGCCTTTCCAATCTACCTGATGTCACTCCTACCATTGTTCCCACCATGAGATTATGGGCAATCATTGTTCCCGTTAATAAATATATTCCGGTGGAATTTCTTCATATGCCAAACCATATAACAAACGCTCATCTCTTAATTGTCAAGAACTCCGTTCAAATGTTTGTAAAATTATAGATTTTACACATATATGAAAAATGTCTCATTTTTCAAATATCCCTCGGAGAACTATTACTATTTGGACTGCGTCCAAAAAGTAAATTACGAAAAATCTTTTCTGATTTTCCTTACTTTTTTGTTAAGACGATAGAAGATGATCTCTTAAACAAAAAAGCTTGTATCCCAACTTTGACGTATGAGGTCGGATAAGTGTCAAAGTTAGGTTGTATCATCCAAATAGACTTGTCTGATGATGACCTCTTAATTGGATGGTCCTTGAAAAATTTCCTGTTAAAATTTTTCGGACTTTTTTGTTAGGCTTACATGTGCTAACTTCTTAAGCAAAAAAGCGCAGAGGAGGGGAGGGTCAGCATTGTCATCTTATTGACGACCCTCAAATGCTGACCCCATCATAAAATCAGAGATTTTATTGGCCTTGGC